>JBPCRG010000215.1:0-2595 GCA_050997095.1 Thermomicrobiales bacterium
CGGTCCAGCAGGACGAGCCCGTCGCCGGCGAGCGTGACCGCGGCCAGTTCGGCGTCGATCGCCTCGAGCAGCCGTCGGCCCAGCCGCTCCGCCTCGTCGGCGCCGGGCGACTGCGGAGGCAGGGCGCCCGGCTCGATCGCGGACCACGCCTCGTTGAAGTTGGGCGTGATCACCGTCGCCGCCGCGCCGGCGAACCGGCGGGGGTGCTTGGCGTCGACAGCCAGCGTCACCGGCCTGCTCTCGCGCAGCTTTCGGACGTGCGCGACGGCCGCGTTCGACGCCGCGCCGTAGCCATAGTCTGGGACGACCACCAGGTCGCACCGCGGGAACGCCTCGTCGATCCGCTCCAGGAGCCGGCGCTGGCCCGCGGGGCTGCACGAGCGCGTCTCCCCCTCGTCGAAGCGGATCACGTACTGGCCGTTCGCGAGCACGCGGGTCTTGCGGATCGTGCCGCAGGCCTCGTCCTCGACCAGCCAGCGGTCGTCGACGTCGCTGGCCCGGAGCGCGGAGCGGAGGTCGTCGGCGGTCCTGTCGGGTCCGACGAGCGCGACGAACATCACCTCGGCCCCAAGCGCCCGCAGGTTGGCCGCCGAGTTCGCGGCGCCGCCCGGGGCGCTGTGCTCGCCCGCCTTCTCCAGCACCGGGACCGGCCCCTCCTTGCAGAGCCGGGTGGCGACGCCCTCGATGTACGTGTCGAGCATCGCGTCACCGATCACCAAGGCGCGCAGACCGCGGAAGCGGCGCACGATGTCGACGGTCGCGCTCTCAGCGAACGGCATGGCTCTCCCTTTCGCGCTTGAGGGTTGGATCCGGACGCTCCCGATCCAGGTCGCCGGCGTCGCGGAGCCAGGATCGCGGGGCATAGTCGAGCGCGGCGGCCGGGCCGCCGGCGTCGAGGAAGGCGATGATCGCCAGCGCGTGCATGGTGTCGCGGGCGACGTGGCCGGGGGTCCGCATGGGACTTGGCGGCGGATTCTCGGTGCCGAGGTCGACCAGGATCGTCCGGCACCCCGCCCGGTTTCCGGCCTCGACGTCGTCAAGGATGTCCCCGACGAACCAGGACCTTGGGAGGTCGAGGTCGAGGTCTCGTGCCCCCTGCAGAAGCATGCCAGGCTCGGGCTTGCGGCACCCGCACGGAACCGCGAGACCGGCAACCGCCCCCTCGGGATGGTGCGGGCAGAAGTAGACGCCGTCCATCTCCGCGCCGAACGTCGCCAGTTCCGTCTGAAGCGAGGCGTGCATCGCCGCAAGATCCTCCGGCGTGAAGTGGCCGTGGGCGAGGCCCGACTGGTTGGTCACCATCACAAGCGCGAATCCCGCGGACCTCAGCTTCGCCAACTCCGGTCCGATCCCGGCGTAAAGCACGAGCTGCTCGGGGCGCGACGGATAGTGCTCGGCGTGGACGAGCGTGCCGTCCCGGTCGAGGAAGACCGCCCGGCGGCTCATTGCGCCTGCGCCCGGAGGTGCGGAGCGGCCATCGCGGTCTCGACCAGATCGCAGAGCACGTGGAGCACGATCGTGTGCAGTTCCTGGATCACCGGGGTGGCGGAGGCGGGCACGCGAATCGCGATGTCCGCCATCGCCGCCATCCGGTTGAGCGCCCCGCCGGTGACCGCGATCACGGTCACGTCGCGGCTCCGGGCGGCCTCCGCCGCGCAGAGCAGGTTCTTCGATTCCCCGCTCGTGCTGAAGGCGACGAAGACGTCGCCCGGCTGGCCGTGGGCGGCGACCTGACGCGCGAAGACCTGCTCGAACCCGTAGTCGTTGGCGATCGCCGTGATCACCGCGGAGTCCGCGGTCAGCGACATCACCGGGTACGGCGCGCGCTCCCGCAGGAACCTGCCGACCAGCTCGGTGGCGAAATGCTGCGCCTCGGCGGCGCTCCCGCCGTTGCCCGCGACGAGGATCCGCCCGCCGCCGCGCAGGCAGGCGACCATGCGCTCGGCGGCCTCGTCCACGCGGTCGGACTCGAGGCAGAGATCGTCGATGGCCTTCCACATCGCCCGGCGGCGGCCGACCAGCATGGCCAGCGCCCGGTTGCCGTCCCGTTCGGGGACCGGCAGCGCGTCATGCAGCTGGACCGCGTCGACGCTTGAGATCGCTTGCACTGTGCACCCCCACCCTCGACGGTCCGCGAACCGCACCCATTCCAACGATCGCAACTGCTCAGAATCGCGGCCACGCGGCGGATCGGCGGGCGAATGGCGACTCAAAACGCAAGCGCACATTCCGTACCAGCTGTGACCGTACGGCACATCTTTTAATGCAGGGCGGCGGCGTAGATGTCCGGTGGGCGCGCGGTCCGCCATGCCGCGGCTACCGCGCGGTCACGCTCCGCAGGAAATCGAGCAGGCGGTCGGCGTGCGCGTCGAAGGTGAAGTCGGCACGCTGCGCCCAGACGCTCTCGCGGATCGCGTCGAGCCGCGGCCGGTCGTGGAGCTGCGCCGCCAGATCCTCGATGGAGGCGAACGCGACGCCGAGGCCGCGGTCGGCTGTTAGCGTCTGGGTCGCGACGATCGACCCCGTGTTGTCGGCCTGGATCATCGGCAGCCCGGCGACCGCGAGCGTGGCGACGCGCGCGGGGTAGTTGAGGTC
>JBPCRG010000244.1:0-2640 GCA_050997095.1 Thermomicrobiales bacterium
TCCACGCCATCCCCGAATCCGGCGGAAGCGGGCTCGCCTAGGCGGACCTCGAAAAGATCCTGCGCCCAATCATTGCGGCACGGCAACTGGGCACCGCGAACGAATACCTTGGCGTCCGACGTCAGCGTCCGTTTGGGATGATTGCACCAGCCCATGTTGTCGTAACCGGCGGAGATGTAATGGCGGCAACCTTTGCAGTTGCGTGTCGTCAACGTCTGCTCCTCGCTTCGCCCGTGCGTGGAATCGACGCGAAGTCTCCCCGCAGCGCTCCGCCATCCATCGCGTGGACCCCACGTCACAGGCGAATACAGGAGGATCGAGGCCGCGCGCTCGGCGTCGGATTGTGCCCCGAGTGTAGCAGCGGCCCATCCGGTTGTCTATCTGGCATCGACCCCAATCCGAGGTTTTGACGGTGGCGACGCCCAATATTTGCGAATCGCACCTGATGTACGATCAATCCGTCCATTCAGTGCGAACGTTCACCGAACATGATTGTCCCTTGCCGTCACAGATTTGTCGCGACAGTGGTCGACGCTTCACCGACGAGCGCCGGTGTCCAATCGAGAAAGTTCAGCCATGGTGATCCACCTGCGGGCATAAAGATCATCCTCTGGTCAATCCTGCTGTGACGGATCGGAAATCGCAGTGTTGTATGCTTCGCGGTTGTCGCGAGTCGCGCGAGATCGCTAAGCCGCGTCTTGCGGTCGGTCGTCGCGATTCCCGCCGGATTCGTCCGATCCACTAGAGGGCAACGCATTGACCTCACGCCCAGTGATTCAACTCCATCCCGCCGCCTCGCCTTCGCGCTCGGTTCCGAACGGCAAACGCTTCCATCTCTGGACGATCGGCTGCCAGATGAACGAGGCCGACAGCTCCAAGGTCGCCGCGATGCTGCAGGAGGTCGGGTATGTGCCGACCGACGAGGAGGGCGACGCCGACGTCGTCGTGCTCAACTCGTGCGTCGTGCGTCAGGCGGCCGAGGACAAAGTCTCCGGCAAACTCAACCAGTTGATGCGCCTGAAGCGGGAACGCCCGGAGATGACCCTGATCTTGACCGGCTGCATGGTCACCGGGCAGCAGCCGATCCTTGCCGAGCGTTTCCCCCACGTCGACCTCTTCTTCGATCCGTCCGACTTTCAGCAGCTGCAGCGGGTCGTCCCCGAGCTCGCCGATCTGGACGACGACCTCGCCCAGCTTCCCCACTACTACGTCGATCAGGAGGGTGACTCCAGGGTCGCCGCCTTCGTCCCGATCATCTACGGCTGCAATTTCCTCTGCTCCTACTGCATCGTTCCGTACCGCCGCGGCAAGGAGCGAAGTCGCCCGATAGCGGAGATCGTCGCGGAGGTGGCCGGGCTCGCGAGGAGCGGAGTCCGCGACGTGACCCTTCTCGGCCAGACGGTGAACGCCTTCGGGCACGATCTGCCCGACAGGCCCGGCCTCGCCGATCTCCTCCGCGAGGTCGACGGCATCCCCTGCCTCGACCGGCTCCGCTTTCTGACCTCCCATCCGAAGTACATGTCGGACGAGATCATCGATGCGATGGCCGACCTGCCCTCCGTCTGCGAGCACATGAATCTGCCGGTGCAGGCGGGCGACAACGACGTGCTCAAGCGGATGCGCCGATCCTACACGGCGGACCTTTGGCGCGACCGGATCGCCTACACCCGCAGCCGGATGCCTGAGGTGACGATCGCGACCGACATCATCGTCGGATTCCCCGGCGAGACCGAGGCGCAATTCCGGAACACCTACGATCTGCTCGAGGACGTGAAGTGCGACAAGGTGCACGTGGCCATGTATTCGCCGCGGCCAGGCACGCTCTCCGCGCGCTGGGAGGACGACATTCCCCATGAGGAGAAGCATCGGCGGCATCAGGAGATCGA
This sequence comes from Thermomicrobiales bacterium, assembly GCA_050997095.1. GTDB lineage: Bacteria > Chloroflexota > Chloroflexia > Thermomicrobiales > UBA6265 > JBPCRG01. Next base: position 1,887 of record JBPCRG010000244.1, read on the forward strand.
GCGTCTCCAGGAGCGTCTCCTCCGCGAACGGAATCTGCTCCGTCTCGGCGAGACCTACGAGGTGCTTGTCGAAAGCCATCAAAAGGGCCGATGGTCGGGGCGGACCCGGGGCAACACGCTCTTCCATGTGGAGGACCCGGGCGACCTGCTCGGGCGCATGGTCGATGTGCGGGTGACGCGCAGCAGCCCGTGGTTCCTGATCGGCGAATCGGTTTCCGCTCCGCGCTGACACGGGCGCGACACCTCGCGCCGTCTCGTTGGACTTGCTCATGGGAAGGGAAGAACGATGACCGACACGAAACCGAAGTCACGCCGTCTATTGGAGGATCAGGCCCGGCGCGCCGCTCTCGACGGCGATTGGGACGGGGCGGCGGCGATCAACCTCGATCTGATCGATCGGTTTCCCAAGGACGCGGGCACCTACAACCGCCTTGGTCGTGTCCATCTGGAGAACCACCGGTATGCCGCGGCCTACGAGGCGTATTCGAACGCCTTGAAGGTAGATCCCGCCAACATGATCGCCCGGCGGAATCTTCAGCGGCTCGAGCTGCTTCGGCGTAGCCACGCGGCCGAACCTGCCGAGGGCAGCGAGTTTTCGCTGCCGATCATTCCGCGGACCAACGTCTTCATCGAGGAAGTGGGCAAGACGTGGGTCGACGAGCTCGTCAACCCGGTCACCATGGAGCAGCTCGCGGAAGTCTCTTCCGGAGAGCAGCTGCAGATGGAGATTCAGGAGCAGCGGCTGATCGTGCTC
>JBPCRG010000372.1:0-4843 GCA_050997095.1 Thermomicrobiales bacterium
TTCGAGGCGCTGACGCTGATTCAGACCGGCAAGCTCCAGAGCTTCCCGGTGATCCTTTTCGGCATTGAGTTCTGGAGCGGACTGCTCGACTGGATCGATCGCCAGCTCGTCGTCAGCGGCAAGCTCACTGCCGCCGAGCGAGCGCTTCTGCACGTGACCGACGATCTGGACGACGCGGTCAGGTTGATCACGCAGTCGTACCGCGCATCGGGCGGACAAAATGTCGCCGTCGACCCGGCGGGAGGATCGCACACATGACGCAGAGCCGATCGGAACCGTCCGGAGCCCCCGCCATCCCGGAGCCGATCCTCGGCATTCCGCGCGCGCAAACGGGCGACACGCTCGCCGTGATGTTCCTCCGCCAAGGCGGTCAGCCCGCCGAAACCGCGGCAGAGGCGATCGCCGCATTCATCTCGGCCGCGCGAACCTCGCTCGACATCGCGATCTACGATTGCCGCCTCTCGAAGGGCCCCGCGTCGCTGATCAGGCAGGCCCTTCAAGGACGGGTGAAGGCGGGAGTCACGATCCGGCTCGTCTTCGACAACAGCCGCGCCAAACCGCAGACCGGCGCCGATCTCGACGTCTCAGGCGGGGACACGACGCCGCAGGACACGAAGGAGCGCGTCGCCGAACTCGGCCTCGACGATGCGCTCGTGCGTCCGGTCCACGCCTTCCGCGGGTTGATGCACCACAAATACATGGTCCGCGACGACGAGGCGGTCTGGACCGGCTCGCTCAACTGGTCGGACGATTCGATGACGCGGATGGAGAACATCGCGCTCTCCCTCTCCTCCGCCAAGCTGGCCGCGCTCTTCCGGCGGGACTTCGAGCAGCTGTGGAACCGGGGCGACATCCTTGAATCGGGCGCGTTTCCCACCGATCCGGATCTGCTCCGATTCGCGGGCACGGACGCGCTGACGGATGTCGACTTCTCCCCCGGACAGGGCGAGCAAATCAATCAATGGGTCGCGAACCGGGTGCTGAGCGCGCGGAAACGGATCGTGGTCTGCTCGATGCTCCTGAACTCCAGCCAACTGCTCCGCGCCCTGCTCACCCAGCTCGACCGCGGCGAGGTCGAGATGTGGGGCGTCTACGACGAGACGCAGATGCAGGGCGTCCTCCATCAGTGGCGGCAGGACGGCAGACTCGCCTGGAAGATCGCCGCGGTCGAGCGCGTCATCCGCGAGGCGAAGCTTGCGGGAAAGCGCAGCACTCCATATCGTCCCGATTCGATCCACGATTTCATGCACAACAAGACGCTGGTGATCGACGACACGGTGGTCACCGGCTCTTACAACCTCTCGCACGCGGCGGAAGGGAACGCAGAAAACATGCTGGCGATCGAGAATCAAGCGCTGGCCGCTCTGGTGGTCGCCTACGTCACGTCGCTCGCGGCAGGTTTTGCGCGTGACGGACACACCTAGCCGACGTAAGCTTCCGCGCTGCAGTCATACTCCTGGACCAACTTCGCCTGACCAGCAGGAGTGGGGCCGAGCCTGTTCGAACACTCCGTTCGAACAGGCTCAACCGTCGAACTGATTTCCCCTCAGAACTTCGTGACACGTGGTCATGGGCGCCATGCTGGGGTATCATCCTCGGGATGCGCCAATCTTCAGCCTCTCCAACCGCTTAGAGGATCGGCGCGCCGGTCAAGTTGCCAAGCGTCCAAAATTCCGGCAAGATGATGTTGTCGCAGGCAGCAACATTAAAGGTGAAGCGATGAATAGGTACGATCTTTACGCTTCACGCTATCCCCTCCTTCCGTTGAAGAATGTCGTGATCTTTCCCCGCAACATCGTGACGCTGCTCGTCGGCCGCCCACGTTCGATCCAGGCAGTGGAGGAGGCGGTCGGCCGGGATCGTCGGATCGTCGTCACCGCCCACCGCGACAGCGAGATCGAGGACCCGCGCGCGGAGGATCTGCATCTGACCGGCACGCTCGCCGAGCTCGTGCAGTCCGACCGCCAGCAGGGCAACACCGTCCAGGTCGTGCTCGAAGGCATCGGGCGCGTCCGCCTCAGCCAGTTCGACTCCTCCCGCTCGTTCTTCACCGTCGCCGCCGACGAGTTGCAGGAGGTCGAGGGCAGCAGCGTCGACAGCCGCGCGCTGATGCTCCACGTCCATGCGCTCGCCAAGGACTACGCCGAGGCGCGGAACAAACTGACGCCCGAAGTGCTCGAGATGATCCACCGCGCGACCGAGCCCGGCCATCTCGCGGACCTGCTGGCGACCCAGCTGCTGACCGACACCATCCGGCGGCAGGAGCTCCTGGAGCAGCTCGATCCCTACAAGCGGCTGGAGCGCGTCGCCGCGATCATGACCGGCGATCTGGACATGGCCGCCCTCGAGCTCAAGATCAAGGAGCGCGTGCGCGACCAGGTCGAGAAGAATCAGCGCGAGTATTACCTGCGCGAGCAGCTGACGGCGATCCACGACGAGCTCTCCGGCGAGGGCGGCAACGAGATGGAGTCGCTCCGGCAGCGCGTGCTCGCGCGCGGGATGCCCAAGGACGTCGAGGAGAAGCTGCTTCGGGAGCTGGTCCGATTGGAGCGGATGCCGTCGGTCTCGGCCGAGGCGACCGTCGTCCGCACGTATCTCGACGCGCTGCTGGCATTGCCGTGGAACGAGTTCACCGAGGACCGGATCGATCTTGACGAGGCGGAGCGCGTCCTCAACGAGGATCACCACGGCCTCGATCAAGTCAAGGAGCGCATTCTCGACTATCTCGCGGTGCGCAAGCTCCGCGCCCAGTCGGGAGCCGCCGACGACTCCTCTTCCCAGATCCTCTGCCTCGTCGGACCTCCCGGAGTGGGCAAGACGAGTCTCGGCCGATCGATCGCGACCTCGATGGGCCGCAATTTCGTCCGCGTCAGTCTTGGCGGCGTGCGCGACGAGGCGGAGATCCGCGGCCACCGCCGGACGTACATCGGCGCGATGCCGGGCCGGATGATCGGGGCGCTGAAGCAGGCGGGCTCGTCCAACCCGCTGATCCTGCTGGACGAGATCGACAAGCTCTCCGCCGATTTCCGCGGCGATCCGGCCTCGGCGCTGCTCGAGGTGCTCGACCCCGAGCAAAACAAGCACTTCACCGACCACTTCCTGGACGTAAGCTACGACCTTTCCAAGGTGCTCTTCATCACCACCGCGAACTATCTCGGCCAGATCCCGCGGCCCTTGCGCGACCGAATGGAGATCATCGAGGTCAGCGGCTACACCGAGGACGAGAAGGTCGAGATCGGCCGGAAGTATCTGCTCCGCCGCCAGCTTCAGGCGCACGGTCTGGCCAAAGGCTCGGTCGAGATTCCCGAGAAGATGTGGGCGAAGGTCGTGCGCGAGCATACGCGCGAGGCGGGCGTCCGCCAGCTCGACCGCGAGATCGCGATGATCTGCCGCAAAGTCGCCCGTGACATCGTGCGCGGCAAGGCCGCGAAGGTCCGGATCACCGAGCAGCGTCTGGAGGAGTACCTCGGGCCGAAGAAATACGGCTTCGACCTGCAGCTCGGCGGCAGCCACATCGGGCTGGCGATCGGGTTCGGCACCACGGAGGTCGGCGGGGAGTTGATTCCCGTGGAGGTCGCGACGATGCCGGGCCGGGGCACCCTGACCATCACCGGCCGCGCCGGCGAGGTGATGCAGGAATCGGCGCAGGCCGCGCTCTCTTATGCGCGCGCGCGGACCGATCAATTGAAGATCGCGGGCGATTTCCGGGAGCGGCTCGACCTGCACATCCACCGGCCGGAAGGCGCGCAGCCGAAGGACGGCCCGTCCGCCGGCATCACCATGGCGACGGCGCTGATCTCCGCGCTGACGAAGCGGCCGGTCCGCGGCGACACCGCGATGACCGGGGAAATCACGCTCCGCGGCCGCGTGCTGCCGATCGGCGGGCTGAAGGACAAGACGCTGGCCGCCCATCGCCACGGCATCCGCCGCCTGATCGCCCCGGTCGACAATCGGCGCGACATCGACTCCATCCCGGCGAACGTGATCAAGGAGATGGAGTTCATCTGGGTGAGCGGGATGGACGAGGTGATCGCGGCGGCGATCCTGCTCGACCCCGATCAGGCCGGAGGATTGGCCACCGCAGCCGAGGACGGGACGCCCGAGACGCCCACGTTCGGGCCTGCGGTGGTGCCGTCCGCGCCCTCCCCGTTCGCCGAGCAGATCGTCACCGACGCCCGACCGAACGGCTCCTGAACCCGGGTTTCCGGCCAAGGCGCTACCGGGCCGTCTCCGTCGGTCGGAAATCGGCGATCTCGACGCCGAGCTGCGTGCGGCCCTTCCATTCGTCGATCTTGAGCGTCCCGGCGACGTCGATCTCGCGGTCGAAGGCGAGTTCCCCCGCGCGGTCCGCCCCGCCGAAGAAGATGCACTTGATGCTCGCCTCCGGCGTCCTCAGCTGCACCCGAAGGTGGCTGCGGTCCGCCCCGATCACGTCGTGCTGCGCGACCCGCAGTCCGCGCATCCGCAGGACCGGGCGGGGATTGCCGGAGCCGAACGGCTGCATCGCCTCGATCGCGCGCACGGTCTCCAGGTCGAGTCGGCGGGACGGAAGGTCGGCGTCGATCTGGATGGACGCCGCCGGGTCGGCGGGCAGCGCCAGCTCCGCGCAGACCTCGTCCAGCGCCGACCTGAAGTCCACGACCGATCCGCTCGGGAGGGTCAATCCGGCCGCCATCCCGTGCCCGCCGTGCCGGGTGATCAGGTGCGCGACCCGGCCGAACGCCCCCGCGATGTCGAAGCCGCGGACCGACCGCGCCGATCCGACGCAGGTCTCGCCGTCGTCCGCCAGAAGGACGACCGGCCGGTTGTGCCGCTCGACGAGGCGCGACGCGACGGGGCCGAG
>JBPCRG010000415.1:0-2719 GCA_050997095.1 Thermomicrobiales bacterium
GGCACGGAGAGCGCGCGGCCGTACGATCCGCCCGATCGGGACACCCAGCGGGCGCATCGGGAGAGCCGGGACGGGTCCGGCTCGAGCGGGCTAGCACCACGCTTCGAAACGAGGAGGGGCGCGGCCGGGCCGAGCATCGACGCGGGCCCCGGGCTTGGCTGGCTGCAACCGGACCTGGATGACGTCCCGGTCGTCGAGCGGTCCGCCGACAATCCCCGGGTCGTCCGCCCGCCGCGCAAAAGCGCGCAGCGTCTGCAGGCCGATCTCGTCGGCAAGCAGCAGATCCAGGGTCAGCACCCCGGCGACCGCTACGTCCGGGTGATTCGCCAGCACAGCGACGATTTCGCGCTCGCCGGCCCCGGCCATCTCGTCGCCTCCGAGGAGTCGATGCAGGGGGAAGGGTCGGTCGGCCGCTTCTATTCCAAGGTGAAGCGGGTGATGATCGGCGCGCCGCTGACCACCGCCGCCGCCGCGCACGAGCGGTTGACCAAGCTCAAGGCGCTGGCGGTGCTCTCCTCCGACGCGCTCTCCTCCGTGGCCTACGCCACCGAGGAGATCCTCCGCGTGCTGCTGATCGCGGGCGGGGTCGGGGCGCTCAGCACCAGCCTGCCGATCGGCGCCGCCATCGTCGCGCTGCTGATCATCGTCGGCGTCTCGTACCGCCAGACGATCAAGGCGTACCCGCTGGGCGGCGGCAGCTACATCGTCGCCAAGGACAACACCGGCGAGATTCCGGCCCTCACCGCCGGGGCCGCGCTGATGACCGACTACGTGCTGACCGTCGCCGTCAGCATCGCCGCCGCGGTCGCGGCCATGGTCTCCGCCTTCCCCGGCCTGCACACCCACCGGATCGGGATCGGCCTCGGCTTCATCCTGCTCGTCACCGTGCTCAATCTCCGCGGGATCCGGGAGTCGGGCAGCATATTCTCGGTGCCCACCTATCTCTTCATCGCGGGGATGGCGGCGGTCATCGTCCTCGGCTTCGCGCGCAACGCGATCGACGGCTTCCCCGTCCACCATCCGGCCGTGGAGGCCAGCCAGATCGGCGGATCGGGCGCGATCACGCTCTTCATCATCCTCCGCGCCTTCAGCGCGGGCTGCTCCGCGATGACCGGGGTCGAGGCGATCTCCGACGGCGTGCCCGCGTTCAACCCGCCGGAATGGCGGAACGCGCGCACGACGCTGACGTTCATGATCGGCATCCTCGCGGTGATGTTCACGGGCGTCACCTTCCTCGCCCACCAGTACGGCGCCTACGCGATGGAGTCGTCCAACTCCGGCTACGAGACGGTCGTCTCCCAGATCGCGCGCGAAGTCTTCGGCGGCCGCAACCTCGCCTACTACTACATCCAGTTCTCGACCATGGCGATCCTCGTGCTGGCCGCGAATACCGCCTTCTCCGACTTTCCGCGCCTCTCGTACTTCCTGGCCCGCGACCGATACCTGCCGCGCCAGTTCACCTTCCGCGGCGACCGGCTCGCCTTCACGACCGGCATCGTCACCCTCGGCATCTTCGCCGGCCTGGTGCTCGTGATCGCCGGCGGCGAGGTCGAGCGCCTGATCCCGCTCTACGCGCTCGGCGTCTTCACCTCATTCACCATCTCCCAGTTCAGCATGTTCATCCGTTGGCAGCGGCGGAGGGAGCCGGGCTGGCGCAGCGGCCGGATCATCAACCTCGCCGGCGCCGCCGCGACCGCGATCGTCGCCTTGGTCGTGGGCATCACCAAGATCCCGGAGGGGGCTTGGACGATCGTCCTGATCATCGTCGGCCTGATCTTCATGATGCGCGGCATCCACCGCCACTACACCCGGGCGGCCGTCGAGCTCGCCTCGGACACACCGCTGGAGTCGAGCGAGATCCACCATACGGTGATCGTCCCGGTCTCCGACGTCAACCGCGTCGCCCGGCAGACGCTCGCCTACGCGCACTCGATCTCCGACAACGTCACCGCGGTCCACATCACCGACGACGAGGAGGCGATCGACAAGATGCGCGAGGCCTGGTCGCGGCTCGGCCTGGACATCCCGCTGGTGATCATCGAATCGCCGTACCGCGCGCTGGTCAACCCGCTGCTGCGCTACGTCGACGAGATCTCGCGCCAGCGGCCGGGCGACACCGTCACCGTCGTCCTCCCCGAGTTCATCGCCCGCCACTGGTGGGAACAGCTGCTGCACAACCAGACCGCCCTGCGGATCAAGGCAGCCCTCCTCTTCCGCCCCGGCACCGTCGTCACCAGCGTCCCGTACCACCTGGAGCGCTCCCGCCCCGACCGGACGGGGTAGCAGGAGCGGCGGGGAGGACCGAATCGAGGGCAGCGTCTAGAATCGTTGCCGGTCTCCGTATGCGAGCGCACATGCCCTGTCACGCGGGGTTGAAACCGCGCTCAGTCATCATAAGTCGATTGAGACCGACTATCGCTAGTCGCCGAAGATCGATTCGTCGCGGCAGTTGTCAGTTGAAAGACACTCCCTTCGCGGGCTTGGCGTTGGACATGTGTGCAACGGCGCGCAGGATGCCAGTGAGGTACGCCTGGTTGAAGTCCGATGCCCCGACGGCCTTGACTTCATACGGTCGTACGTCGGGTCTCACGAATCCCATCCGTTCAGCGACTTCGAACCGATGCCACTCGATCGCACTGCGTTTCCTGCCGGTCAATTTTGGAATGACGGTCACCCCTCCGTCCGCGACGCTAAACACGGTAAAGGCGCGGCCTCTCAC
>JBPCRG010000485.1:0-4666 GCA_050997095.1 Thermomicrobiales bacterium
CTTCTAGGACGATCCAGGAGTAGTCGGACGCGACCAGGAACCAGACCAGCAGGCCGATCGTGATGAACTCGGCGACGATCAGGTTGATCGCGTAGGCGCCGAGGAAATAGCCGTCCTCCCGCTCGAAGAGGTAGGCGCAGCGCGGGCACCGCTCGCGCATCGTCAGCCAATTCTTGAGGATCCCCGGCGCGCCGCACCGGGGGCAGCGAAGGGCGAAGGCACGCCTGAGCAGGGCCGAGAGCCTCGGCCATCCCTCGTTCGGGAGATCGCGCAATCCGCGCTGCTCCGCGGTCGCGTCGTCAAGATAGCCGGATTGGCTGGACATCGACGCTTCAACCCCCCGCGGTCGTCCGCCCACGCCTGCGGGACGATTCGGCCATCCTGCCGATGGTCGTCCCGTTCAGGCTCCCCCACCAACCCCGGTCAACGCGGCGGGGAGACGGCGGTGGCCGCTCGCCCATCGGGAAATGTGCCACACGTCGACGGACGGTGCGCGCGTGGCGGCTCCGCTCCCGGCCGCGATGTGCGTCAATGCCCCGACGGCAGAGGGGGAATCGCGTTCCGGCGGGGATGCGCCGCCGCTTCCGACGCACGATCAGCCGTGCGTTCTCACCCAGACGCATGATGAGACAAGGAGTGCAGCGCATGAAATTGGGGATTCAGACGTCGCGGTTGCCGGGCGAGAGCTTGGACGGGCAGTTCGGGCATGCGGCGCGCCACGGCTTCGATGCGGTCGAGGTCAGCGTCGGGCCGGCGTTCGATCTGCGGGAACGGCTGGCCGACGTGAAAGCGGCGATGCGAAGCTCCGGCCTGCCGGTCTGCGCGATCTGCACGCACTCGATCCACGATCCGCTCGTGCCCGATCCCGAAGAGCGCGGGCGGCGCTTCGCGGCGCTCGCCGAGCTGATCGCGATGGCCGACGACCTCGGCGCGGCCGGCGTCGTCTCCGTCCCCGTGCGTCCCCCCCACGCGTTCCCGGAGATGGCCGACCGCGACCGCGAGCTGAGCGAGCTGGCGGTGCGCGAGTTCACCCGCTGGGCGCAGGCGTTGCCGCCGGGGGGCGCCGCCGTCTTCCTTGAGCCGCTGAACCGGTACGAGGCGTATTTCCTGCGGCGGGTGGGGCAGGCGGCGGCGCTGAGCGCGAGAATCGCCCACCCCCGCGTCTCCGCGCTGGCCGATCTCTTCCACATGAACATCGAGGAGGCGGACATGGCGGAGCCGATCGCGGCGGCCGGTCCCCAGCTGGGCCACGTCCACATCGCCGACAACAACCGGCTCCAGCCCGGGGCCGGATGCCTCGATTTCCGGACCCCGTTCGCGGCGCTCAAGGGCGTCGGCTATCGGGGCTGGCTCAGCATCGAATGCTCCGCCCTCGGCGGGCCGCTGGCCGCAGGTGGACCGGACGCAATGCTGCCCGAGACCGTGCGGTTCCTGCGCGACGCCTGGGAACGGGCGTGACGCAGGAGGGCTCAACCGACTCGTCGCGCTCGAACGCCGGCGGCCCCGCCGGCCCGAAGGGAGTCCTTGGCCCATGCCTCGTGAGCTAATCGCGACCGCGCCGCGCACGCCGATCCTGCGCGACTACGAGGAGCCGGCGATCGGCCCCCGGCAGATCCGGATCCGGACCGAGTTCGCCTCGCCCAAGCACGGGACGGAACTCGTCGGCTACCGCGACGACCCGGCGGCGCGGCGGACGTACGATCCGGCGTTGGGGGCCGTGATGCCCCGCCCGGACGGGACCGGCGGCGGGTTCCCGAAGGCGCTCGGCAACATGGCCGTCGGGGTCGTCGCGGCTGTGGGCCCCGAGGCCTCGCGGTTCCGGCTCGGCGACCGGGTCTTCGGCCATTTCCCGATCCGCGAGACGCACACCGTCGACGAGACGAACGCCGATCCGCTGCCGGAGGGTCTCTCGGCGGAGGCGGCGGTCTGCCTCGCTCCGGCCGTGATGGCGTTCCCGATGCGCGACGCCGGGATCGGGCTTGGCGACAGGGTCGCGATCTTCGGGTTGGGCGCGATCGGGTTGATGGCCGTGCAGCTGGCGCGGTTGTCGGGGGCCGCGCAGGTGATCGCCGTCGATCCGCTCGCGGACCGGCGCGCGTTCGCCCGCGCGTTCGGCGCGGACGCCGCGCTCGACCCCGCGGCCGGCGACGGCGACGTCGGGCTGGCGATCCGGCGGCTGACCGGCGCGGCCGGAACGGATCTCCCGGCGCGAGAGCGGGCCCAGGGCGAACGGATCGTCGGCGGGTATCGGGAACATCCCTCCCAGATCGAAAATCTCGGCGTGGACGTCGCGGTCGAGTCGTCGGGCAGCGTCACGGCGCTGCACCAGGCGATCCGGGCCGCCAGATTCGGCGGCACGGTCGGCATGCTGTCGTTCTACGGCGGAGACTCCGCCGCGCTCCGGCTCGGCGAGGAGTTCCACATTAACCGCCTGCGCCTCGTCTCCGCACGCGCGGAGAGCCCGCCGATGCGCGACGCGCCCGGTTGGACGCTCGCCCGGGTCGTCGGCACGTCGCTGGATTGGCTCGCCTCCGGCCGCCTGCGGGCCGACGGCATCGTGACCCCGATCGTCCCCTTCGCCGAGAGCGTCGAGGCGTACCGCGCGATCGACGAGCATCCCGAGCGGTCGATCAAACTCGGCATCCGGTTTCCGTGACGGAATGAGCCGATCGGCGCCATGGCCGCGGAGTCGGTCCCGCGACTCCGCCCGAGATGCCCCGGCCGGGCCCGCTTGTCGCCACTCGGACCGATCCCCTATGCTGAAACCCTGGCAGGGTGGCCGCAACATCCACGGCGACGCTCGTCGACTCGGCGACCGTTCTGGCGCGCCGCGGGCGGCCATGGGTCGCGTCAATCGGCGGAGGCCGCGCCGGTCCGTCTGGAGCCATGGGCGATGCGCCAAACGACCCGCCCGATGCGCCGACCAATACCGACGGGCGCAGGGGGCGGCGGGGCGGGCAGATGAGCGACGGCGATCGACGGGGAAAGCATCCGGGTCAGACGCCTCAGGATCTGAAGGGCGCGGAACCGGATCCGTTTGCGCCGCTGCCGAGACGCAGCCACGCGCGCCGACACATCGCCACGCCGCCGTTGCCGCCTCCTCCCGGCCCGCCGCACGCCCGACGCCTGTCGAAGGGGGACCGCGACGCGCTCCAGGAACGCCACAGCGGCCGACTCTATCTGCCGACGACCCCCCGCCGACCGTCCCGCCAAGTCCCGCAGACCCGCCCCCACCGGCGCTGGACGAGTCTGGTCGTGGTCGCTCTGCTGGCCGTCCTGATCGCCGCCCTCGGCTCAAGCCGCCTCTTCGGCCGGTCCGATCCCCCGAGCCCGACCGCGGCTCCGGTCGCGGTCGCCTCGCCGTCCCGCGACGCCGTCGCGGCGCTGCCGCCGATCGCGACGACCGGTCCGGTCGCGACGGCCACCCCCACCACCCCGCCGACGGCCACGCAAACACCGTCCCCGACCCCGTTGCCGACCGCGACGCCGACCCCGGATCCCAAGTACCGGGGCCGGGTGATCTGCCTCGATCCGGGCCACGGCGGGTGGGACCGGGGGTTCAGCCGCACGGCCGACGACGCGGCCCCGGCGATGGAGGAGCAGACGTACAACCTCCGCTTCGCCCTCGCCCTGCGCGACCGCCTGACCGCGCGCGGATTCCGCGTCGTGATGACGAGGACGAGCGACGTCGCGGTCAACGCGGGCGGCGGCGACGTCAACGGCGACTCCCTCACCTACGACTACTGGAAAACCCGCGATCCGGCCAAGGCGGCCCGGGTCCGGCAGATCGACGAACTTCAGGCCAGGATCAACATCTGCAACGCCGCCAGCGCGGAACTGCTGGTCTCCCTGCACATCAACGGCTACGACGACCCCAACGCAGACGGCTTCGAGACGTGGTGGAGCTCCTCCCGCCCCTTCGGGGACTCGAGCAGGCGCTTCGCCCAACTCGCGTTCGAGGAGTTGGGCACGCAGACGAAAGCCGCGGGCTACGCCGCCCATCCCCGCGGAGTCAACGACGACAAGACGGCCGACGCGCCGACCGGCAAGGGCATCTTCGACCACTACGTGATGATCGGACCGACCCAACCCGGCGAGATCACCCCCAGCGCGATGCCGGGGGCGATCATCGAGGCGCTCTTCATCTCGAACGGCGCCGACGCCGCCTTCCTCGCCAGCGACGGAGGGGGAAGCGCGATCGTGACCGCCTACGAACTGGCGATCAAGCGATACTTCGACATCTTGATCGGATGACTCTCCGCAGGAGGAGCCGCCAACCATGGGTTCCACGATCGACCGCATCTCGACGAACCGGCGCACCCTGCTCAAAACCGCGGCGACCCTCGGCGCCGGGATCGTCTCCGGCGCCGGGGCGCCCCCGGCATCGGCCGCGCCCCGGCGAACGGCGCCCGCGGTGCATGTGCGGACGCAGTCCGTGGCGATCCCCGACGGGATGGCGCTAGTCACCTCGCCGCGGCTGCCGCTCTTCGACGTCGGCCCGGACGAAGCGGGGCAGCTGCTGGCCGGGGCGATCCCGGACTGGAGCGCGGTCGGGTCGGCGATCCGGAGCACGGTCCAGCCGGTGGCCGCCGGCGTGCCTCCGGCCTGCATGAACCCCATCGCGCACCACGCCGACTACGAGGGGGTCGTGGCAGGCCTAACCAAG
>JBPCRG010000577.1:0-2701 GCA_050997095.1 Thermomicrobiales bacterium
CCTCGCCACCGTCCAGATCAGGATCACCCTCTCCGGCTTCTTCGCCTCCGCCGTCGGCGCGGTCAGCCTCGTCCGCTTCGTCGAGGATTGGTTCGCCGCGGTTCCCGCCGGTTTCGTCGCCGACCACGCCTCGCTGATCGCCCTGATCGCGATCACCGCCGTGCTCTCCTTCGTCAGCATCGTCTTCGGCGAGCTCGTGCCGAAGAACCTGGCCGTCTCCCGCGCCGAGTCGGTCGCGCTGCGGGTCGTCCGGCCCGTCCAGACGATCGCCCGGGCGACCCGGCCGCTCGTCGTGCTGCTGACCTCCACCACCAACCTCGTGCTCCGCGTCTTCGGCAGCCCCGTCAAGGCGACCCTGCCCAGCGTGACCCAGGCCGAGATTCTGGCGATGATCGAGGCGGCGGAGGACGAGGGGCTCGTCGAGGCCGAGGAGGCGGATCTGGTCGAGGACGCGCTCGGCTTCGGCGAGATCTTCGTGCGCAACGTGATGGTGCCGCGGGTCGACGTCCGCTCCATCGACCATCAGACGACCATGCGCGAGGCCGTGGACCTCTTCTTCTCGACCGGGCTCTCCCGCCTGCCCGTCTACCGCGAATCCCCCGACGACGTGCTCGGCATCCTCCACGTGAAGGACGCCTTCCGCCTGACCTGGATGGACCGGGAGTCGATCGACAAGCCCGTCGCCGACTTCGTCCGCCCCGCCTACTTCGTGCCCGAGACCAAGCCGATCGACGAGCTGCTGCAGGAGCTGCGCGCCCAGCGCACCCACGTCGCGGTCGTCGTCGACGAATACGGCGGGATGGCTGGGGTCGTCACCCTGGAGGATCTGCTGGAGGAGCTGGTCGGCGAGATCGCCGACGAGTTCGACCCGGGCTACGAGCCCTACCGCGAGGTCGAGCCCGGCGTGCTCGACGTCGACGGCCGGATCTCGCTGCTCGACCTGCTGGACGTGCTCGACCTCGCCCGCGGCGACCTCGAGCCCTTCGACGTCGAATCCGTCGGCGGCCTGATCGCCGACCGCCTCGGCCGCCTGCCCGGGCAGGGCGACGTCGCCGAGGCCGGCCCCCTGCGCTTCGAAGTCCGCGCCATGGACGGCTACCGCGTCGCCCTCGCCCGGGTCGAGCGCATCGCGCCGGAGCCGCCCTCGCCCGAGTCGCCGCAAGACCCGGAGGAGCGCTAGAAGACCGCCCCCTCGACGTCGTCGCATGTCGCCAAGAACGCCGAGATTCTTCCTTCGTCAGAATGACAATTGGAACGCGCCTCCCCCCATCGTCATTTTGGGCGGAGCCCGCAGGCGGAGTCGAGGAATCCCTTTGAGCGGAGCGAGAATCTCGTCGTCTTCGTGTCCAATAGCCGGATGTCGATGGGCAAAGCGACACGCAGCCGCACCGATGTCGAAGAGCAGTGCGCCTGCGACGAGAGATTCCTGGACCCCGCAAATCCGCTTGCGGGGTGCGCTCGGAATGACGGATTCCCCCGCGAAGTGGGACCTTAGCCGCCCTCCCCCTCCCCCAGCAGCTCCCGGGCGGCCCGCAGCGCCGTCTTCTCGCCCACCACCGGGGTCGCGTCGGTCACGAACTGCCGGCGCACCAGCAGCTGGAACGCGCTCTCCACGACCGAGCGCCGCACGAGCCCCGCCGACGCCAATTGCTCGATCAGCGCCTCCATCCGCAGGTTCACCAGCACCGCCTCGACCCCGGCCAGTTCGGCGGCCGTCATCGGCGGCTCGGGAGCGGACGCCTTCGCGCCCGGCGCGCGGTGAAGCTGCTCCATCGCCGTCGCCCAGACCGCCCGGTCGCCCGAGCGCGAGACCGCCGAGTAGTCCGCCGCCGCGCCGGGCTCGTCGGGAAGCTCCTCCGGGATCTCCTCCTCGACAACCGGCTCCGGAGGATGGACGGCCGCCTCCGCCGCCGCCTCGGCCGCGACGACCGAGGCCTGCCGCGCCCGCTCCCCCGCGGACGCCGGCGTCTCCCGCAGCGTCACGTCGTGACGGAAGACCGCCGCCTCCCCGACCCCGCTCGACGCATGGATCGCGTTCCCGACCGTCATCTCGTACGTGAGCCAGTCGGCGCCCTTCGGCAGATCGACCCGGATCGGCTCGCGTGCGATCAGCTGCAGAAACGAGCGGTGCGCCATCGATCCGCGCAGGATGACCACGAACTCCAGCTCCGCCGTCGGCGGCCCCTGGAGCTCCGCCGCCCCCGCGCGCTCATAGACCGCCGTCGTCCTGATCGCCGTCCCGTTGAACTTGATGAAATCCGCCATCGCAGGAGCTTCCTTGCTGTGAGATGAGAGATGAGAAGTGAGAGATAAGAGACAAGGAGGCACGCGGGCCGGATGGTGACGATGCGCGCCGACTCCCATTCTACCGACCGCGGCGGCCTCCCCGGCCTCGCCCGGCCTTCCCCGTTCGTCCCGTTCCCCGCCCGGCACGCGGGCCATGGGGCGTGCGCCGGATGACCGGATCGACGTCGCGCACCCGCCTCGTCGGTCTCATCGCGGGAAGGGTTTCATCGGCGTGGCCCCGGGTGCCCTCCGCGCGTTCAATCCCGGACGGAAAGGGGCTCTCCCATCCCCCTGTAACACCCCCGCCCCCGCCGCGTATACCTCCATGACAGAGAACCGGGATCGACGGATCGGGAAACATGGGCGGCACTCCGGGGGCGAGGTGGAATGGATGCGGGTCCGCTCTCGGGAGACG
>JBPCRG010000588.1:0-3454 GCA_050997095.1 Thermomicrobiales bacterium
ATCGTCGGCCCCTACAGCGACGAGAAGCCCTTCGCCGAGCTGCTGAAGTTCTGATGGCACTCCTGGAAGGGTACGCCGGTCCGACGGTCCGCCCGCTCGGCCCCGCCTTCGACGGGCCCGCCGCCGAGATCCTCGTCGACGCGTTCTTCGAGCGGAGCGTCGAGCGCGCCCGCGAGATCGTCGCCGATGCGCGGGCGAACCCCGACAGCGCGCTCCACGGCCTTTTCGTCGGCGGCGAGCTTCAGGCGGTCTACATCCTCGACAAGAGGGGGTTGGCGAACGACATCAGCTACCTCGCCGTCGCCGACGGCCATCGGCGGCAGGGCCACGGCCGGATGTGCCTGCACGACGCACTCCTGCGCTCCGGCAGGCGCCCGATCACCCTCCAGACGCTGGAGTCGGAGCTGCCCTTCTACAAGAAGGTCGGCTTCAAGCTGGTCTCGCGCCGGAAGGACGAGCACGGCAGGACCGTCTACCGACTCAGCTGGCACGCGCCGACGCCGAAGGCGCCCGGATCGACGGAGCTGATCTGTTGACCGCGCCAACCACGCCATCCTCGCCGACCGCGTTGGGGTCGGCCGCGGCGGCCCGCCGGGATTGGGAGGCGATCATCGAACTGGCGCTCGCCGAGGACATCGGCCACGGCGACGTCACCACGTTGGCGACGGTGCCCGCCGGGACGATGGCGGGCGCGACCTTGCTGGCCAAGGGCGCCGGGATCATCTCCGGGCTCGATCCCGCGGCGTTCACCTTCCTTCGGGTCGATCCGGCCGTCGCGTTCGAACCGCTCTGCGCGGACGGCGCGGCTGTTCCCGCGGGGACGATCATCGCGCGGCTGACCGGCCCGGCCCGCTCCCTGCTCGGCGCGGAGCGGGTCGCGCTCAACCTGCTCCAGCGCCTCTCCGGCGTCGCGACGCTGACCGCCGCGTTCGTCGCCGAGACCGCGGGCACGAAGGCGCGGATCGTGGACACCCGAAAGACCACACCGGGGCTGCGCACGCTCGAGAAGGCCGCGGTGCGCCACGGCGGAGGCCGCAACCACCGGGTCGGCCTCACCGACGGCGTGCTGATCAAGGACAACCACCTCGCGGCGGTCGGCGGGCCCCGCCGCGTGACCGATGCGATCCGCGCCGCGCGGGCCTTCGCCCCCCACACGCTGCGGATCGAGGTCGAGACGACGACGCTCGCCGAGGTCGCCGAGGCGGCGGACGCCGGCGCGGAGATCATCATGCTCGACAACATGGACCTCGGCACGATGCGGCGGGCCGTCGCCCTCGTCGCCGGCCGCGCGCTGGTCGAGGCGTCGGGCAACGTCCGCCTCGACACCGTCCGCGCCATCGCCGAGACCGGGGTCGACCTGATCTCCGTCGGCGCCCTCACCCACTCCGCCCCCGCGCTCGACATCTCCCTGAACTTCGACCTGAGACAGCATCTCGTTCATCCGGACGAGGTCGGGTCCGGCCTCATCGACGGGACGCTTCCTTCGTCAGAATGACAGGTGGGCACGCCTCCTCCATCGTCACAAAGGGTGACGCCTCATGAAGAGGACAACGAGGTGGAGACGCGCCCCGCATGTCATTCTGACGAAGGAAGAATCTCGTCGTCAGGAGGGCGACCAACTGGGCATAACACGATGCTCGGAGCGCCCAGTGATCCGCGCATCATCGACCGGCATCGTCGCCGTTGACGACGAGTCGCCCTCCACGGTCATTCCGAGTCGAGTCCGCAGGCGGAATCGCGGGGTCCAGGAATCTCGTCGGGCGGTGCGAGAACCGTCGTCGGTTCGGGCGCTGGAGAACGGCGATGCACAAGGCTCGCGGAATGACGCCAGGAGGGACGGCGCCGAGTTGGCCACGTCCTGAACGTTCACTCGGTGTTGCGCAAAAGACCCATCCGGCCCATTGCGTCGCGCAGGGGCGCCCATGCTAAGATTCGGAATCGGAGCAGTCGAACTTTTCCGCAATCCGTCAGTCTCATGTCACCGTGGCGACGCGGCCTTAAAGGGTCGGCGTCGAGGACTTTTCTGATGGCCGTAACATTTCGGTGGCTCCGAACGTTCACTTAAGCGGGCAGGGGGAAAGCGCAGCGGCCTGCGTCGATCCCGACCCGGTTCCGGCAACTCGCGTCGTCGGTGGAGCGGCACCTCCGGAAGGTCGTCTCCATCCGTTCTCCAATGGAAGGATCTGCGGCATGAAGGCGGTTGACTGGGCGATCGAGAGTCGACGCTCGGGTTCAGGGGCACATCGGCGGTCATCCATGGGGATGGCGCTGCTCGCCCTCTGCGCGCTCCTCGCGGTGATGCTCGCGCCGCTCTCCTCCGTGCACCGCGCCGCCGCGTCCGACTGGTCGCCGCCTTCGACGGTCTACATCCCCGACACCGGACACTCCATCGACGGCGTCTTCCTGACCTACTGGCGCGGGAACGGCGGCATCAACGTCTTCGGCAATCCGGTCACCGCCGAGATGAAGCAGAACGGCCACATCGTCCAGTACTACCAGTACGCCCGGTTCGAGTATTGGCCGGAGGATGCGGACGGCGCAATCGTCCACCTCGGTCTGATCGGGGCGGAACTCCGGCCGCAGGTCGTGCTCCGCAACACCTTCCCGGGCGTGGGCTCGATCGGCTCGATCCTGCCCAAGGCGGGCGCAACCGGCTCGGAAGCAGTGAAGATGGCGATGGCCTGGTCGCCGCTGGACGCCAAGGCGGCCGCGAAGCCCGCCACCGACGCCTGGCAGTACGTCCCCGAGACGAAGCACAGCGTCGCCAACGGGTTCAAGACCTACTGGCAGAACAGTGGCGGCGCCGCCTATCTCGGAAACCCGCTGACCGAGGAATACGCGCTCAAGGGCGTCACCTATCAAGTCTTCGAGCGCGGTCAGCTGGCGTGGAAGCTGAGCAGCGATCCGTGGCAGGTCGCGGTCGGCTCGATGCTGGCGAAGAAGTACAAGTTCAGCACCGCGGCGACCGCTCAAGGCGACGTTCCCAACTACTCCGAAGACCTCTTCGTCGAGCCGAAGCCGGTCGTCGTCGCGCCGGTCGGCGGGCCGAGCGGCGGATCGGGCGAACGCTGGGTCGACGTCAATCTGTCGTCGCAGAGTCTGGTGGCCTACGAAGGCGACACGCCCGTCCTGAACACCTTGGTCAGCACCGGCCGCGAGGGTTTCGAGACGCCGACCGGCACGTTCTTCGTCTCCTCGAAACTCGAGAGCCAGACGATGGAGGGCGTGATCGGCGGCGAGTATTACAACGTGCCGGACGTGCCCTGGGTGATGTACTTCACCGACGGCGGGCACGCGCTGCACGGCACGTACTGGCACAACAACTTCGGCGCGCAGATGAGCCACGGCTGCGTCAACCTGCCGATGGACGTCTCGAAGTGGGTCTACGACTGGACGGCAACCGGCACCATCGTAGTGATCGTGCCGTAGTCCACCCGGATCGGTCGCGAGGAGC
>JBPCRG010000610.1:0-3667 GCA_050997095.1 Thermomicrobiales bacterium
CGGAGCGTCGACATGACCCGCCACCGCCTCGCGCCGGTCGTCAGCTCGTTCCTGGCGATCCTGCTCGCCTTCATCGTCGGCGGGCTCGTTCGGGAGCTGCGCGGCCATGACGCGATCGACGCCTACCGGATCCTCTTCGCGCGCGGCATCGGCAACCACGACGGGTTGACCGAGACCTTCAAGAAGATGGCCCCGGTCCTGATCGTCGGCGGCGGCCTGCTGATCGCCCTGAAGGCGGGCGTCTGGAACATCGGGATCGACGGCCAGTTCCTCGTCGGCGCGCTCTTCGCCGGGGTCGCCGGGGCCAGTCTCGCGGGCGATGTCCCGCGGTGGGCGATGCTCGCCGCCGCCGCGCTCGCCGGCTTCCTGGGCGGCCTGCTCTGGGCGGTCGTGCCCGCGCTCCTGAAGGTCCGCTTCGGGCTCAACGAGATCATCACGACCCTGATGATGAACTACGTGGCGATCAACGTCACCGCCTATCTCGTCAAAGGCCCGTTCCGGGACCAAGAGCGGGTCGCGCCCGAAACCGTCAAGATCCCCGTCTCCCTGCGGCTGCCCGCCATCCCCGGCACGGAGGTGCACGTCGGCCTCGTCGCCGGTCTGGTCGTCGTCACGCTCGTCGCGATCCTCTTCCGCTCGACCGTGGTCGGCTTCATGCTCTCGGTGCTCGGCGCGAACAGGCGCGCCGCGATCCACGCCGGCATCCCGGTCGGCGCGCTCTCCGCGACCGCCCTGCTGCTCAGCGGCGGCTTCGCCGGGCTGGCCGGCGCGAACGACGTGCTCGGCGTCCAGGGCGTCTTCAAGGCGAACTGGGACCCCGGCTACGGGTTCACAGGATTCGCGCTCGTCTATCTCGCCCGCCTGAACAGCCTGGCGATCGTGCCCTTCGCCTTCTTCTTCTCCTTTCTGCTCATCGGCGGCGACGCGATGTCCCGCCGCGCCGGCATCCCCACCTACTACGTCGAGATGCTGGAGGGCCTGATGCTGATCTTCTTCGCCTTCGCCGTCTACCTGGAGCGCCGCTTCATGGGCGAGTCGGCGCGGGCGGCGCGTGGCGCGATCGACTCCGCGGCAGTCTCACCCGCGGAGGCGTCGGAGTGGAACGCCCCCGATCCGGCCATGCTTCCCCGCCGCCTCCCGACGTCGCCGCCGCTCTCCGGAGAATCGCGATGACGGTCAACGGCGTCAACCTGGTCGATTTCCTCGCCGCGATGCTGGCCGCGGGGCTGCTGCGCGCCGTGCCGCTCGTGGTCGCGGCGCTGGGCGAGGCGGTCGCGGAGCGCGCCGGGCTGCTCAATCTCGGGATCGAGGGCATGATGCTCTCGGGCTGCTGCTTCGGCTTCTGGGCCGCCTACGGCACCGGCAGCCTCGTCGTCGGCATGCTCGCCGCGATCGCCGCCGGGCTCACGCTCGGCCTGATCTTCGGGGTGCTGACGATCACCTGCCGCGTCGATCAAGTGCTGGTCGGGTTGGCGATCACGATCTTCTCGGCCGGTCTGACCGGCTTCCTCTTCCGCGACGTCTTCGGCGGTCAGAATGTCGCGGCGGCGGTGAATCCGGTGGACGTCTCGATCCCCGGCCTGCGCTCGATCCCGGTGATCGGGCAGCCGCTCTTCCATCAGCAGCTGCTCTTCTACGTCTGCTGGGCGATGGTCCCGCTCTTCGCCTTCTTTCTGATGCGGACCCGGATCGGGCTCGACATCCGGGCGGTCGGCGAGAACCCCTTCGCCGCCGACGCCGCGGGCGTGGACGTCGTCCGCGTCCGCTTCCTCGCGATCGCCCTCGGCGGCGCGATGGCAGGCTTCGCCGGCGGCTTCCTCGCCGTCGCCGACCTCAAGATCTTCACGATCGGGATGACCGTCGGTCAAGGCTTCATCGCCCTCGCGATCGCCATGCTCGGCCGCTGGAACCCGTGGCGGATCGTGATCGGCGCGATCATGTTCGGGCTGGTCCAGGCGTTGGGCGACGGGCTGCAGATCCTCGGCGTCGATGTGAAGACCGAGTTTCTCGGCATGCTGCCCTACGTCGGAATCATGCTCGCGCTGGTGGTCCTCGCCGGGCGGATTCCGTTGCCGTCGGCGCTCGGCATTCCCTATGCGCGAGGGTCGCGATGACTGGAAAGGAGGTGGGGCACGGAGAGAGGCGGAGATGAGGCGGACATCGCCGCGCGGGCCGGACGCTGGGGCATGGGCGTGACGTTCAAGGTGATCTCTCACTTCGGAACGGCGGCGAGATCCTCCATACTGTCATTCTGACGAAGGAAGAATCTCGTCGTCGCTCCAGGACGGGTCCTGAACGAGAGCGCACGAAACCCAAGCGTCCGGCCCGCGCGGGGGTGTTCCCGGCGCGGATTCGATGTGGAGAAGAGAGCCGAAGCCTGGCGGCCAAAGGCTGGCGGCCATCGGCTCACACAGAAGGAGTGGAAAACGTGAAGCTCAAACGGAGTTCGTTCCGGCTCACGCTGGCGCTGCTCGCGCTGATGGCGGTGTCGTTCAGCGGATTGGCGTCGGTGGCCGGCGTCTCGGCGCAGGCCAAGAAGGTCGCCAACGTCGCGGTGATCATGCCGTCGGCGAAAACCAACCTCGGCTGGGACCAGCAGGCCGCCGACAGCCTTACCGCCGTCGGCAAGAAGCTCGGCGTCACCGTCGAAGTCTCCGAGAACGGCGGCTACGGCGACATCACCCCGGCCCTCAAGGACCTGAAGAGCCAGGGCGCCCAGTTGATCATCTGCCACGCCAGCGGCTACCAGACGACCTGCCCGGACTTCGCCGCGGCGGAGAACGTGATGGTCGCGGTGATCGAGAACCCGAAGGCGGTCAAGCCCAACCTCGTCAGCGACATCGAGACCCAGGCGCAGGAAGCCGCCTATCTCGCCGGCGTCGCCGCGGGCAAAATGACCAAGACGGGCACCGTCGCGATCGTCGCCTCCGGTCAGCCTCCCACCTGGAACTACATGGCGGCTGGATTCGCCGAGGGTCTGAAGGCCACCAACGGCAGCGCCAAACTGCTCTACAGCGTCCTGAGCGGCAGCGACGACCCCTACAGCGACGCGGCCGGCGCCAAGCGCGTCACAGAGCAGGCCATCTCGGCCGGTGCGGACATCGTCTTCGGCATGGGCGACGGCGCGTCGTTCGGCATGATCGAGGCGATCCGCGACCACAACAAGGCGAACGCCGACAAGAAGGCCATGTTCATCGACGTGATCGGCGACAAGTCGAAGGACTACGCCGACGTGCTGCTGACCTCGGTCCTCTTCGACTACCAGGGCATCTACGCGGCGATGATCAACGACGCCAACGCCGGCACGTTCGGCAAGACCTACACGATGGACGTCAAGAACGGCGGCGTCCGCCTGCTCGATCTCCCCGCCTCCGTCGATCAGGCCACGAAGGACACAGTCGCGGCGGCACAGAAGGGCGTGGTCGACGGCACGATCAAAGTCGACGCCATCGGCGACGCCGACGGCCTGAAGGCGAAGCTCAAGGCGCTCGGGTACGCGTAGCTCTGGGCTCCGGGCTCTGGGCTTTGGGCGGCGGTCCCCCGTCGTCGTAGGGGAGGGTCCCGTGCCCTCCCATGCCTCGTAGGGCATGATCTCGTCGCCGAAACGGAACGCCGCGGACTGCAACCGGTCCACGGCCCTGATCCCGTCGACCCGACGGAACATCGC
>JBPCRG010000654.1:0-3314 GCA_050997095.1 Thermomicrobiales bacterium
AGGCCGAAGCTGTTCGCGTCGAGCTTGGCCTCATCGGCCGGCCTGCTCATCTGCACCCCCTTCGGCAGGGCGACCGTCGTCGTCGGCGTCACCCCCTTGTGCCAGAACCGCTCGCCGCTCGGAGCGAGCCAGAGGGCGGTTCCGAGCACGAGCGTCGCGCCGTCCTTGAGTTGGTACGGCACAAGCACGGTTCCGGTGCCGAATGTGCGCTCGCCGATCAACGCGGCCCGTCCGCTCTCCTTGAGCGCCGCGGAGACGATTTCGGCGGCGGATGCCGAGCCGTTGCTCACCAGCACGACCATCGGCAGATCCGTGGCCGAGCCAATCCCGGTCGTCTTCACCGGGCGCGCATCGCTGCCCCGTTCCTGATACTGGTAGATCGTCGTCCCCTCGGGCAGGAACTGGCTCGCGACGCCGATCGCCTCGAAGACCAACCCTCCGGGGTTGTCCCGAAGATCGAAGATGATCGATGTCGCGCCGCGGTTCCTCGCCTCGCCGAGGGCCGCCTTCAGATCCTGAGTCGCCCCCGTCGAGAACTCGGAGAGGCGGATGTGGGCCACGTTTCCAGGCAGCATCGCCCAGCTGACCGGCTTCAAGGTGATCTTGGCGCGGGTCAGTTCGACGGAGAACGTGGTCTGGTCCGACGGCCGCTCGAACGTGAGTTTGACCGTGGTTCCGGCATCGCCTCGGATCGATTTCGAGATCTGCGTCTGGCTCAATCCGGAGGTGTCGACGCTGTCGATCTGCGCGATCACGTCGCCGGAGCGCACATGTGCCTTGTCGGCCGGCGATCCGTCGATCGGGGCGACCACGATCGGCCTGCCGGAGGTGAAGTCCAATTGGACCCCGATCCCGATCAGTTCCCCCTTCGTCGACTCGTCGAACGCCTTGGCCTCCTCCGGAGTCAGGAACGTGGAATGGCCGGTGTCGCCGAGGGCCTCGACCATGCCCTTCGCCGCCCCGTAGATCAGCGCCTGATTGTCGATCGCCGCAGGATCGGCATAGTTGTCGTGGACCAGATCCCATGTCTGCTGGAGGGTCGCGAACTCTTTGACGTCGGTCATCGACGACGACGCCCCCGCCCCGAGTCCGCCGTGCGAAAGCAGTTGATCCGCGCCGGCTCCCGTCCCGAACGTCGCGAGAAGCACCGCCGCGACAAGCAGCTTCCGGCCGCCGCCGAGTCGGGAGAGGGGACGCTTCTGGGTCGGCGTCGGATCCGGCGACGCATCGCCGTCGGGAGGAAAGGGGGATGGACGCGTCACGGCTCTGCTCCTGAATTGATTCGCTCACGTCGGAGGCGACGCACGATGCCGCAGAATCGACCGCCTGCCGCCCTCCAGTGTACGTCGGACGTCGCCGGGCAGTTCCCGCGACGCCCGGTTTCCTGTAGCCTGCTAAAGGCATGGGCAGAACGTTTCGCTTGAGGAGTTGCGAAATCATGGCGGTCATTCGGGCTGACGAGGCGGTGAGGGTGACGTTCCGCGCGGGAGACGGGGACTATCCCATCGACGCCCGGCGGGGCCAGATCGTCCACGAGCTCTTCTACGCGGCGCTGCCGCCGGAAATGACGGGTGGTCAGCGGCTGACGTTCCGGACCGAAGCCGGAGCCGAGGTGTTCGCCGACAACTTCACCGGCGACATCGTCGATCACCTAGGCGCCGCGACGCTCCTGGTCGAGGCGTCACCGATCCCGGAGCGCCCGGGGGAATGGCGCAACGTGGGATTCGACCATCTCGCGATCACCGTCGCGGACCGGGACGGCGCCCGCGATTTCCTGCGCGACGTCTTGCTGATGCAGGTGATGCGCGACGACGCCCACCTGACCGTGATGGCGACCGGACCGACGGCGATCTTCCTCTTCGACGCCGGGCAGAGCGCGCCCCTCTCGACCGGCGAGCCCTCCTCATGGCACCACATCGGCTTCGTCGTCGACGACATCGCCGCGGCCTACGCGCATCTGCGGCAGCGGCATCGCGATCGGTTGATGAGCGACTTCACGATGCTCGAGCGCGACGAGCGGTGGAGCCTCTACTTCTTTTACAAGAATGGCGCGGTGACGCTCATGTTCCAACTCTCGGAGATCAAGCAAGCGGACCGCGGGTTCGTCGATCCGCGACGCAAAGACTTCCCGAACCTGCTCTACGACTACGCCAGCCGACACTACGGGCTGCAATGGGGCGCCGACGGCGACCCGAACCTGACCGATTAGCGCAGACCGGAACCTTCGGGTCCCGCCCGCCGACGGTTCCCTTCCCCAGCGCCAACGGAGAAGGGAATGGCCGGGTTCCGATCCTGCTCAGACCGCGACCGGCGAGGCGACGCCGACGGGCGTCCGCCATGCGGCATAGTCGTCGGTCGTGCCGCGGAACGCCGCCGAGAGCAGCCCCTCCAAGCGCCGCGTGACCGGGCCGATCTGGCCGTCGCCCACGTCATACTTGTCCACGGAGACGACGGGAGTGATCTCGGCCGCGGTGCCGCAGAGGAAGACCTCGTCGGCCATGTACATCTCGGTGCGGTCGACCTGCCGCTCCTCGACCCGTAACCCGAGCGATTCCCGCGCCATCACGATCAACGCATCCCGCGTGATGCTCTCCAGCACGCTGCTGCCCAGATCCGAGGTGACCACGACCCCGTCCCGGACGAGCATCACGCAGGCCCCCGGAGCCTCGGCCACCTTGCCGACGTTGTTCAGCAGCAGCGACGTGTCGTAGCCGTCCTGCAGCGCCTCCATCCGCGCCAGCTGTCCGTTGCGGTAGTTCGACAGGTTTTTCACCCTGGGCGGCATCACGTCCTCCGAGATCCGCCGCCACGAGCTGACCCGCGCCTTGTACTTCAGATCCTTGCCAAGATGCGACGGCATCGGCTTCGTGTGGATGACCAGAGCCGCCTCCTGCTCCGGCAGGTCGAATCGATGGGAATAGCTGTTCGCCGAGTATGCCATCGGGTAGATGTAGGTGTCCTCGCGGACGTCGTTGGCGCGGAGGAGATCGATGATCGCGGCGGTCAGCTCGTCACGCCCGAAAAGCAGCGGCAGCCGGACCAGCTTCATCGAGCGGGCGAGCCGGTCCAGATGCTCCCGCAGGCGGAAGACGTAGAGTTCGCCCTCGTCGGCGTTCCAATAGCCGCGGATGCCCTCGAACACCGCGCCGACGGTCGACCAGCCGACGTCCGAGATGTGGAGCGTGGCCTCGTCCCACCGCCGCCGTTCGCCGTTCCACCAGAGATATGCCGGATGCGCTCCACCCACGACGTCAGCCCCCTTCACCGTTGGCACGGTCACAACGCGCCGCAAAACAATTGGACGAGTATCGCAC
>JBPCRG010000677.1:0-4203 GCA_050997095.1 Thermomicrobiales bacterium
GTCCCGTGCCCTCCCATGGCCCGCAGACCATGACCTCGTTTCGATCATGACGCGTCGATGTGAAACGAGTTGTCGAGCTTCGCTCGACGGGAGGGCACGGGACCCTCCCCTACGACGACGCGGGGACCTCAGCAGTTTGTCTCCATCGGTTCACCGCAGGAGCGCCAGATGCCCACCTACCAGTTTCGGTGCCCCGGGTGCGGGGCGACGTTCGAGGAGCGTCGGGGGTTCGCGCGGGCGGACGAGGCGGCGCGGTGTCCGGAGTGCGCGGGGGAGCGTGCGGTGAAGGTGATCGGGTCGGCGCTGTTCTTCTCGCCGGGATCGGCCGCGAAGGCGATGCTTGCGCCGAGGGTGGCGACGAGGCCGATGCCCGCGACGCCGGACGCCCATGACAGCGGCTGCCCGTGCTGCTCGGGGCGGAGGGCGCCGTGAGCGACGCGAGCGCGGGCGCTTCAAGCGTGGAGAGCAGCCGGCTGCACCGGGAGACCGCGGCGGAGCGGATTCCGTCGGTCGCGATGGCGATCGTGACGGTGAGCGACACGCGCACGGCCGAGACGGACGTGAACGGGCTCTATCTGCGCGCCCGGATCGTGGAAGGCGGGCACTCGGTGGCCGCCTATCGCCTGATCAGGGACGAGCCGGAGCAGGTCGCGCAGGTGCTCGATGAGATGGCGGACTCCCCCGCCCGCCTGATCCTCTTCAACGGCGGCACGGGGATCTCGCAGCGCGACACGACGTTCGACGTGCTGAGCCGCAAGATCGGGAAGACGATGCCGGGGTTCGGCGAGATC
Organism: Thermomicrobiales bacterium; assembly: GCA_050997095.1. Lineage (GTDB taxonomy): Bacteria > Chloroflexota > Chloroflexia > Thermomicrobiales > UBA6265 > JBPCRG01. The sequence goes on from JBPCRG010000677.1 coordinate 792, forward strand.
TTCCGGATGCTCAGCTACGGCGAGGTCGGCGCGGCGGCGATGCTCTCGCGTGCGACGGCGGGGGTCTACCGCGGCAAGCTGGTCTTCTCGACTCCGGGGTCGCCCTCGGCGGTGCGATTGGCGTGGGAGAAGCTGATCGAGCCGGAGCTGCGTCATCTGGCCTGGGAGATCGTGCGGTAGGCACTTTCCCCATCGACTGGTGACCACCCGCCTCGGGTTGAACCCCCAGAGGCACCCGTTCTACGCCGCCTCCACGTTCGTGGGATCGGCGTGCGCTGTCGCAGGTCGTCGGTAGGGGCAATCCCTCCGTGGTTGCCCTTTTTGGGGCCGCCGACGCGGGCAACCCAAGGATTGCCCCTGCGAACGCGTGCCTGGACGAAGATGACCGTTTTCCAAAGGAAGGCGGCGGATTCGATCCGCGCCATCAGAGAAGGTCCGGGTCCCAGGCGGACGCGGAGCCGTCTCCCGTCAGCCGTCGGTGCAGCGCGACGGCCTGGCCTTCGCTCATCGAGGCGATCAGGTCGGCGACGATGCGTTTGACCGCCTTGCCGTCCCCGTCCGCCTCCTCCAGCGCCTCCTGGAAATACTCGGGAAAGATGTTCCAGCCGCCTCGTCCGCTGGCGGCGTCGCCGAACGTGGTGAAGAGGGAGGTGATCAGGGCGCGCTGGCGGTCGCGGCGGCTCCGCAATGCGGGACTTTCGATCACGTAGTGCCACGTCAGCAGCTTGAGCATGCGGACCTCGTCGCGGATCTCGGGGTCGATGGCGAGCATGATCCGCCCGTCGAGGGATTCGAGCGACATCGAGAGGTTGATGTAGCGGCGGATCAACGCGGAGGTGAGGTTGCGCAGCGCCGCGCGGTCGGCGCGGCCCCCGCGGAACGGGCCGGGCAGGCCGGGCTGGACCACGGGGCTGGAGAGGAACGCGCGCTTCAGGCGGTCGATCTCCGCCGCGCCGACCTTGCCGCTCGCCAGCGCCCACGCCATGAACCGCTCCTGCTCGCCCGGATCCGAGGTCAATCGGTCGAGCGGGATCAACCCGGCGCGGAAGAAATCCTCGAGGTCGTAGACGGCGTAGGTGATGTCGTCCGCCCAGTCCATGAGCGCGGCCTCGATCGTCTTCCCGTCGAGGACGGGGGTCGCCCCGCGTCGGCACCACGAGAAATCGGCGTCCTCCGAGTCGTAGACGCCCCAATTGGCGTGCCGCGCGCCGCCGGCTTCCCGACGCCACGGGTATTTCAGGATCGCGTTGAGCGTGGCGCGGGTCAGGTTCAGGCCGCGGCGGCGCTCCTCCCGGCTGTCGGACGCGCTGACCGCGAGCGTCGTCACGATCCGGAACGACTGGGCGTTGCCGTTGTAGCCGTCGGAGACGCCGAGAGCTTCGCCGCCGGCCGTCAGCAGGTCGTCCAGCGTCCGCTCGGTGACGTGGCCGAAGGGGGGATGCCCGAGGTCGTGGGCGAGCGCGGCCGCCTCGACGACATCGGCGTCGACGCCGCCCGCCGCGTCGAGGTTCCGCGCCGCGCGGTCGTCGTGCATGAGCGTGCGCGCGAGATTGCGCCCGACCTGCGCGACTTTCAGCGAGTGGATGAGGCGGTTGTGGACCGGGTAGAGCTCGGTGGGGGAGGCGACCTGGGTGATGCCCGCGAGCCGGCGGAACGCCGAGGAATAGACGACCCGATCCCGGTCCCGGTCTCCCGGCGAACGGAGATCGTCGAACTCCTTGCCGCTGCTGGCGCGTCCGGAGGACGACGTGCCCGCAAAGCGGCGCCCGTTCCGGGAGCGGGCCGGGGCTTCGGCGGAATCCTGACCTTTTTCGGGACGACTAGCGCTTGTCTGCAAAAGGTTGCTCGACTCCTCGTGCGGACGTTCGTGCCGTCCCACGCGGGGTTGAAACCCCGCGCTCAGTCATCATAAGTCGGTTGAAACCGACTATCGCCGCAGGTGGTGCTTCGACCCCGTGAGCCATTGTTGTGAAGATGCGCGCTATGGCTTGGCGAGGAGGACGGCGCTGTCGGCGCGCCGGAGTTCGAGGCAGCCCCGGCCGATCAGCGACCAGATCGCGGCGCGGATCGCGTAGTCGTCGAGGTGCTCGGACTGGAGCGCGGAGACGACGTCGGCGGAGGGCATGGCGTGGGTGACGCGGGCGAGGATCGCGTCCTCGGCGTCCCAGACGTGTTCCCGACGCTGTTGGAAACTCCGCTCCGACAATGCGGCCTCCCGCTGTTGCTGCCCAGGCTTCGATCACCTCTCCGCCATCCTACCCCTGCGTCCGATCACTCGCAACCTGCGCTCGATGCGACTCCTCCGGCGTGTCGTCAAACACACCCGACGGTCATCGCGGAAACGCGTTCGTAGGGGCAATCCTTGGGTTGCCCGCGTCGTCATCCCCTTTGCCGAGACGCCTTAGCCCAGCGCGACGGAGCGCCAGGCCATGGCGAGACCAAGGAGGAGGACGACGGCGGCGCTGACGAGCGGCGCGGCGGTCATGAGTCGGGAGAAGAGGGCGCCGGCGACCGGCCGGGCGGTGGCGCGGTCGCGGGCGCGCGCCCAGAATGGGCCGGCCAACGCGATCGCGAGGCCGAAGACGACGAGCACGGCGGCGAGCCCGACGCTGAAGGCGACGATGGCGAGCATGCCCATCGCGGCCTGGCCCATGCCGATCGCCAGCAGCAGGATCGCGAGCGCGTCCGGGCAGGGTGTGAGCCCGCCGAAGACGCCGAGCGCGAGCAGCCGGCGGCGGCCCACGCCACCGCGCAGCGCGAGGGCCTCGGCGAGATGCGCCCGCGCATGCTCCTCCTCGCCGAGGGTCGCGTGGTCGTGGACGGGTCCGGCATCGTGTCCGGAACCGGCCGGGTCGCCATGACCGGCGCGGCGGCGGAGGACGCCGGCCAGCATGGCGAGCCCCATGCCGGCGACGATCAGCCCGGAGATGGCCCCCATCACGGGGATCACTTTGGAGGGCAAGAAGAGTCTGCTGGCGGCGAGCGTGGCGCCTCCGAGCGCGAAGACGCTGACGGTGTGGGTGGCGGTGACGATGCCGGCGAGCGCGACGGCGTCGCGCGGGGTGCCGCCCGTGGCGACGAGGTAGGCGGCGACGAGCGTCTTGCCGTGGCCGGGCTGCATCGCGTGAAGCGCGCCCATGCCCGCGAAGATCGCGAGGAGGACGAGGACGAACGGCGTCGTCCGTTCGCGGCCGAGCAGCCGCTTCGCCCGGGCGGCGACGCCGTCGGTGCTCCAGGCCGACGCGGCGCCGGCTGTCGTGTCGCCGGGGGCGATGGCCAGCCCGGGGTCGGTGGTGAAGGTGAGGCGCATGCTCCGGGATTGCCAACTCTGATCGGTGAGGGCGGCGCCCGGCCGCGATCGGACGTCGAGCTTGAATCCGGAGCGCTCGAGCAGATAGTCGCTGCCGACGAC
>JBPCRG010000052.1:0-6293 GCA_050997095.1 Thermomicrobiales bacterium
GGCTCCGATCCGGGCCCTTCGAGGTGCCCGTAGGGCCAGGCGAGGGCGCGCAGCTGGCGGCCCTTGACCGTCTCGTCGTCCGCATAGAGCCGCAGCAGCCGCGCGTGGAGTTGGTCGATGAACCAGGCCTCCGAGCGGCAGTCTCCCGGCGGGTCGACCGCCTTGTCGTGCCACTGGATCAGCCGCTGCGTGTTCGTGTACGAGCCCTCCTTCTCCGCGGTCACCGCCGCAGGGAGCATGAAGATCTCCGTGCCGATCGCGCTCGGCGTGACCTCGCCGCTCCGGACCTCGGGCGCGTCGTGCCAGAACGCGGCGGTCTCGACCTCGAAGATGTCCCGCACGACCAGCCAGTCGAGCTTGGCGAGCGCCGCCCGCGCCAGCACGGCGTTCTGCCCGCCGACGGCCGGGTTCTGGCCCATGCAGAAGAGGCCCCTCATCGCCCCGTCCCGCATCATCAGCAGCATCGGCTGGAAGGAATAGTCGCCGCCGATCTTCGGCAGCATCTCGTAGGCGAACTCGTTGTCGGCCGTCGCCTGCTCCCCGTAGTAGGCCTTGAGCAGACTGACCGCGTACTTCGGCGCGTTCCGCCACCACCCCGTCGCCGCCGTCACGTCGTCGAGATACCCCTGAAGCCGGACGTGGCGCCCGTGCGCGCTCGGCATCGGCAGATAGCCCGGCAGCAGGTTGTACAGGGTGGGGATGTCGGTGCTGCCCTGGATCGTGGCATGGCCGCGCAGGGCCATGATCCCGCCGCCCGGCCTGCCGATGTTGCCGAGCAGCAGTTGGAGCAGGGCGCAGCAGCTGATCGTCTGCGTGCCCGTCGTGTGCTGCGTACAGGCGACGGCGTAGGCGAACGACGTCGTCCGCTCCCGCCCGGAGTTGCGGGTGATCGCCTCCGCGACCTGGAGGAAGAGCGCCTCCGGCACGCCGCAGGACTCCGCGACCATCGCGGGCGTGTACCGCCGGTAGTGCCGCTTCAGGATCTGGAAGACGCAGCGCGGATCGGTCAGCGTCGGATCGAACACGGTCGGCGCCGCGGCCGACGTCCGCTCGCTGTAGGCCTCCGCGTCCTGATGCTCGGGCGATGACCCCGTGGCGCCTCCCTCGGCCCCCATGGGCCGCCATGCAGTCATGTCGTAACGGCGCTCCAGCGGCACGTAGCCGGAGAAGAGCCCGTCCAGATCCTCGGTGTCGTGGAAGTCGTCGCCGACGATCGCCGAGGCGTTCGTGTAGTGGCGCACGAACTCCTCGAAGTGGAGGTCGTGCTCGAGCACGTGGTTGATCAGGCCGCCGAGAAAGGCGATGTCTGACCCGGCGCGCAGCGGCACATGGAGGTCGGCGAGCGCGGAGGTCCGCGTGAAGCGGGGGTCGATGTGGATCACCGTCGCGCCGCGCTCCCTGGCCTCCACCACGAAGCGGAAGCCGACCGGGTGGTTCTCGGCCATGTTCGCGCCCATGATCACCACGCAGTCGCTCTGCGCGAGATCCTGCAGATACATCGTCGAGCCGCCCCGACCCAGCCGCGCGCCCAGACCGGGCACCGTCGAGCTATGTCATATCCTCGCCTGGTTCTCCACCGCGACGATGCCCAGCCCGGCGGTGAAGAGCTTCTTGATCAGGTAGTTCTCCTCGTTGTCGAGCGTCGCCCCGCCGAGATGGCCGATCCCGAGGGTGCGGTTGACGGTCAGCCCGTCGCCGTCCCGCTCCTCGTAGGTCGCGTCGCGGGTGGCCTTGACGCGCTCGGCGATCCGGTCCAGCGCCCAACCGAGCGGTCGCTCCTCCCACGAGGCGGCGAAGGGGGCGCGGTACTTCACCGTCGTCAGCCGGAGCGGATTGTTGATCAGGCCGGAGGTCGCGGCGCCCTTGGGGCAGAGCGTGCCCGCGTTGATCGGACTTTCGGGGTTCCCCTCGATGTCGATGATCCGCCCGCCCTTGACGTAGACCTTCTGGGAGCAGCCCACGGCGCAGTAGGGGCAGACGCTCGTCGTCGCGACGGCGCCGCCGAGGCGGGAGCGCGTCGCCGCGGTTTCGGCGCTGATCGGGTTCGGGCATGGTCCGATGAAGTCGGCGACGCGTTTCGCGATCGACGTGCGTTTCGGCATCTCTCGCCCTTAGCGGCGCTGCGTCGGCGCCGAATGTGGACCTATGGAGCGTCGGGACGACCGACGTCGAATGGTATCATCGCGGGACCGGTTATCGAGGCAAGCCCCTCGTCGAACGAGGCAGAGGATCACGATGCCAGACCAAGCCGCAGGAACGGGAACAGGGCCGGAGACGCGGAGGCGGAAGGTTCGGGGCGAGAGCCTCATCGACGATGCCAAGACGGTGAAGCCCGGCGCTGCCCGCCAAGAGATCGTGAAGTACCAGCGGACCGACAGAATGCAGGCGTACCAGCGCAACCGTCGGCAATGGCTGATCACCAAGTTCGCGATCATCGGCCTCGGGATCCTCGTGATCGCCGGGGTCGGCTATTACCTCGTCAATTCCGTGCGGACCAGCGACGCGAACACGATGCCGAAGAACGTCGCCAGCTACAGCTACCCGCAGGGTCAGCACGACGACAAATTCAACGCCTGGACCGAGAATCCTCCGGTCGGCGGATTCCACAACAACGCCTGGCAGAACTGCGGCTACTACGCGAAGCCGATCGGCACCGGCAACGGCGTGCATTCGATGGAGCACGGTGCGGTCTGGATCACTTACCAGCCGAATCTGCCGCAGGACCAGATCGACAAATTGAAGAAGCTCGCGGAGGGTCAGGACTTCATCCTGGTCAGCCCCTTCCCTGGAATCCCGTCCCCGATCGTCGCGAGCGCCTGGAACAAGCAGATCATGCTGAAATCCGCGGACGACCAGGACCTGACGCGCTTCATCAACACCTTCAAGAACAACGCGAAGTACACCCCGGAATTCGGCGCCCGCTGCTCCGGCGGCGTCTCCACGACGACGGGGTAAGGTTTCCTCCTCCGTCATTCCGAGTGGAGCCCGCAGGCGGAATCGAGGAATCCCTTCGAGCGGAGCGAGAATCGTCGTCGGTCTGGGCGTTAACCGATGACGATGCACGGACGACAGACCGCTCAATCCGTCATCAATTGTCGGGATCACGAGACGACGACGAGATTCCTCCTCCGTCGGAGTGACCATCCAGGGGGTCATCCTGAGGCACGAAGGAACTCGTCGTCGCCGTTTCGATGGGTCGATTGACGATGCATGAAGCATTGAGCCGCCCGGAAGCCCTTCGAAGAGAGCCCCATTCTCACGGCAGCCTGACCCTGGCCGACGCCGGGTCCGGCCCGCCCGCGTCGTAGGCGGCCGGTTCCTCGGCGACGCTGGCGAGGCCGTCCTTCGCGAGGCTCCGCACCACGCCGTAGAGCCAGGGGACGTCGCCGTCCGTGAATCCGTCCCGCACCTGCTCCCCCAGCCGCATCATCGGCAGGTCCGCTTCCGGGTCGTCGGGGAGCGCACGCAGCGCCGCCAGCACGCGTCCGCGGTAGTACCGGTTTGAGTCCTCGTAGCGGAACGGTGGCGTTCGGCGGATCGCCGCGGGCGCGACGCCCCCGGTTTCGAAGGCGGGCCTGGCCGCGCACAGATCCGCGACGGGACACGGGGCGCAGCGCGGCTTTCTGGCGGTGCAGACCGTCGCGCCCAAGTCCATCAGGGCGCTGTTCCACGCCCATCCCGCGCCGTCGGGGACGAGGGCCGCGGCGATCGGCTCCAATCTGCGGACGGCACGGGCGGGAGACGCGTCCTCCGCGCCGAGGAAGATGCGGTGGAGCACGCGCAGCATGTTGGTGTCGAGGAACGGGACGTCCGCCTCGAAGGCGAAGCAGGCGACCGCGCCCGCCGTGTAGGGACCGACCCCCGGCAGCTGGCGCAGCGTCGCCGGATCGGCCGAGACCTTCCCGCCGTGCTCGTCGACGACGATCCTCGCGATCCGGTGGAGGTAGACCGCGCGACGGTAGCGGCCGAGATCGCCCCAGGTCCGGATCACGTCCGCGACCGGAGCCTCGGCGAGATGCCCAAGGGTCGGAAACCGAACCAGGAATGCCTCGTAGAACGGGATCGCGCGCGCCACCTGGATCTGCTGAAGCATGATCTCGGAGACGAGCACGGGGTAGGGATCGCGCGTCCGGCGCCAGGGCAGATCGCGGCCGTGCCCGCGGAACCACGCGATTAGCGACGTCCGAAGCCTTTCGGTGTCCATCGGAGGCGGCGCCTCAATGATCGACGGCGGAGGAGGCGCCGATGAAACGATGTCGGATTCGAATGCGGTCATCGTGAGATTCCGGATTCCAGGCGCTTAAACGTGTTCGCAAATCCGTCGTTTGCCGGCATCGGGTAGGGGCGTCCGCCCTCGCTGTCGTCGCGTGCCGCGGGCGAACACGGAGGTCCGCCCCTACGAGACGATCTCCTCCACGGCGTCGCCGAAGAGCGGCGCACCGTTGCAGACACGCCCTACGGCAGACGGACGCGACGGATCGCGGACTCGACGTCGTTTTCGCAGGAGTCGTAGGCGGCTGGCGATTCGGCCACGCTCGCGAGCCCGTCCTTGACCAGACCTTGCACGACCCCGTCGAGCCAGGGCATGTGCTCGGCGGCGAAACCCTCGCGGACGCGGGGCCCCAATTCGGCGAGCGGCACGTCCGGCTCGCCGAGCGCGGCCAGATCGCGCAGCGCGGCGACGACGCGGCCGCGGTAGAAGCGGTTCGATTCGGCGAAGGGCGCCTCGCGTTTGCGGCGGGAGCCGGCCGGGCGCGACGCGATCGCGCTCTGGATCGCCGGAAAGGCGGCACAGCCCGTTTGGAGCGGACAGACCACGCAGGCGGGTTTGCGGCTGGTGCATTGCAGCGCGCCGAACTCGATCAGCCCTTGGTTCCACTCCCAGCCGTTGCCCGGCGGCACGAGCAGCCGCGCCATCTCGACGATGGTCTTCTCCGGGACGATCGTGGCTGGAACGTCCACCCCGAAAAAGAGCCGGTGGATCACCCGCCGCATGTTCGTGTCGATGAACGCGGCGTCCTGCTCGAACGCGAAGCAGGCGATCGCGCCCGCCGTGTAGGGGCCGACCCCGGGCAGCGTCCGCAACTCTTCGACGGTCTGCGGAAAGGCGCCCCCCCGCTCGGAGACCACCGCCTGCGCCGTCCGCTGAAGGTTGACCGCGCGCCGGTTGTACCCAAGCCCTGCCCAGGCGGTGATCACGTCGCCCGCCGGGGCCGCCGCCAGCGCCTCGACCGTCGGGAACCGGTCGAGAAAGCGGGTGTAGTGAGGCAGCACACGGTCGACCTGCGTCTGCTGGAGCATGATCTCGGATACCAGGATCCGGTAGGGGTCGCGCGTCCTCCGCCACGGCAGGTCTCGCCGGTTCGCGCGGAACCAGCCGAGCAGCCCGTCCCGCACGAATGCAATCCGCCGCTCCCGGTCTCCATGCACGTCGATCCCGGCAGTCAACGAAGTCCCCTCAACTCGACTCGGATCATTTTGGTTTGGTCGGCCGCTTGATCTCGGCGATGGTCGGCCGCCCGACGACGGTCTGCACAAACTCCCGCCAACCCTCGGCTGCATCTGAGCCGGTCAGCGCAGGCCGCATCCGGATATAGGCGGCTTCGCCGCCGGGGAAGACGAAGGTCGGCACGCCGAAGACGCCGAACTCGCGGACCCCGCGCGCGTGGTCTTCACCGAGTGCGGCCCAAAGCGTCGGGTCGGCCGCGTCGACGTCGAAGCGGGTCATGTCGAAGCCCAGGCCCTGCGCGATGCTGCGGGGGGTGGGTCGGCGCGCGCTTGCGCTCTCTCCATGGCGGGCCTCGAACCAGGCGAAATGGAACGCCTCGAACGCCTCGTCCCCCTGCCGGCGGGCGGCGAGGGCGGCGCGGAATCCGTCGATCCCCTTGCTCGTGTGCTCGATCGGCTGCTCCCAGATCTTCCAGTCCTCGCCCAGCTCGGAGTTCACCTGCTCAAGCGAGAACATCCGCCACGTGATCGCCAACGAATCCCCGAGCGCGGCGCGGACCTCCCGCAGCCAGTTCGATCCGGCGTAGGCGTACGGGCAGGAGTAGTCGTAAAAGACCTCGATCGCGGTCGGACCGGCTGCGGTTCGATCAGTCACGGGAACCTTCTTCCATGAAAGCGGCCTCGGCCGCGGGCGAAACGGTGGGCGATCGCCGGACCGACGGCGCCTCGGCGAAGGCGGCCGCCCACGCGGCGGCGACCTGATCGCGCATCTCGGCGGGGGAGCCGCTGTTGTCGATCACGACGTCGGACCGGGCGACCTTGTCGCCGCGTGGCGGCTGCGCGGC
>JBPCRG010000064.1:0-10820 GCA_050997095.1 Thermomicrobiales bacterium
CGCGAGGGAGACGTGCAGCTCGGCGATCTCCGTGATCGCCGGCGCGATGGCCGAGAGGAAGGCCTCGGGGATCGGCACGACGTCGTCGAACGAGATGATGGCGGAACTGCCCGGTGTCGTCACAGACGCTCCCGTCGCGCCGCCCAGTCAGGCGGTCGGCTCCCGATAGAGCTCAAGGTCGGCGAAGCGGGCCGATTTGTCGAAGAACCGCAGGTTCACGGATCCCACGGGACCGTTCCGGTGCTTGGCGACGATGATCTCCGCGATGCCCTTGCGCTCGGTGTTCGGATCGTAGATCTCGTCGCGATAGATGAACATCACGATGTCCGCGTCCTGTTCGATCGATCCCGATTCGCGGAGGTCGGAGAGCATCGGGCGGTGGTCGGCGCGGGTCTCGACCGCGCGCGAGAGCTGCGAGAGCGCGACGACGGGAACGTTGAGCTCGCGCGCCAGCCCTTTAAGTCCGCGGGAGATCTCGGAGATCTCCTGGACGCGGTTCTCGCTTCTTCGACCGGACATCAGTTGAAGGTAGTCGATGACGAGCAGGTCGAGGCCGAACTCGGCCTGGAGGCGGCGCGCCTTGCTGCGCACCTCCATGATGCTCGCGCTGGGGCTGTCGTCGATATAGATCTTCGCCTCGCCGAGCCGGCCGAAGGCGCGGGAGACGCGGTCCCACTCGCGGTCGTCGATTTGGCCGAGGCGAAGCCGATGGGAGTCGACGCCCGTCTCGGTCGAGAGCAGCCGCTGGACGAGCTGCTCGGCCGACATCTCCAGCGAGAAGATGCCGACGGAGCGCCCGTGGTTGACGGCCGCGCCGTAGGCCATGCCCAACGCGAACGAGGTCTTGCCGACGCTCGGGCGGGCGGCGACGATGATGAGGTCCGACCGCTGGAGGCCGCCGGTCAGCTGATCCAGATCGGTGTAGGCCGTGGGCACGCCGACGAGGTTGCCCCGGTGCTCCTGCATGTACTCGATTTGGTCGAAGAAGCGCTCCAGAACCTCCGAGATCGATTGGAAGTCTCGCGTGGTTCGGCGCTGGGAGACGTCGAGGAGCGCGCGCTCGGCCGTGTCGAGGGCGTCGTCGACATCGACGCCCTCGCGGTACCCGGCGGTGACGATCTTCGCGCCGGCGTCGATCAGGCGACGGAGGGTCGCGGAGCGCTCGACGATCTTCGCGTAATACTCGACGTGGACCGCGGTCGGGACGACGTTGAGGAGGGAGGGAAGATAGGCGGCGCCGCCGACGGTGTCGAGTTTTTCGCGGCGTCCGAGCTCGTCGGTGAGGGTGATGAATTCGGTCGGCTCGCGGCGGTTGTAGAGGTCGATGATCGCCTGGTAGATGAGGCCGTTGGCCCCGTGGTAGAAGTCGTCCCCCTTGAGCATCGCGGCAACGCGGATGATCGCGTCGCGGTCGATCAGGAGGCTGCCGAGCACCGACTGTTCGGCTTCCAGATTGTGGGGCGGCAGGTGGTCGATCGGTGAGGCCATCCGAGTTGCTCCTCAGCCCCGGGACGGGAGCGGGAACGTCCATTCGCTGGACCAGTGGAGCGTGGGAGCAGAAAAAGATGCGCGGGGGCTGATCGCCCCCGCGCCTCGGCATCCGCCGTCTTCCCGACCGGGCCCGGCTACGCCTCCGGTGCGGACGCCTCCTCGGCCTCAGCCTCTGCGTTGACGATAGCGGTGATCTGCGGGCGCAGTTTGCCGACGAGATGGACGGCGACCGTGTGCTCGCCCGTGGTCCGGATCGGGTCGGCCTGAACCACCTTGCGGCGGTCGATCTCCTGACCGGTCACCTTGGTCAGGCGCTCGGCGATGTCGCCGGCGGTGATCGAGCCATAGAGGCGTCCGCCTTCGCCGGCGCGGGCCTCGAACGTCAGGCGCTGGCCGTTGATCTTGTCGGAGAGGTCCTGGAGCAGGCGCTCCTGGCGGGCGGTCTTCATCTCGCGGACTCGGGCGTTCTCGGCGACGACCTTCAGCTCGCCGGCGGTAGCGACGACCGCAAATCCCTTCGGAATCAGGTAATTGCGCGCGAACCCGTTGTTGACGGTCTGCACGGAGCCGGCTTCGCCGAGCTTCGCGACATCTTGGCGCAGGACGATTTTCATCTTTGACAAACCTTCCGTCAGAGTCCGCAGGGAGGGCCGCACCTTGTCGCGCGGGACAGCGCAGTTTGCGGACACCTTTTTCGGCCCACGCAACTATACGTTTTCGCCGCCACCCCTGCAACCGCGTCGCCGGCTACGGAACCGACTTCTGATCCGGCGCCGTCGTGGCGGGACCTGTTCGCGATCGCCTAAAGAGTTCGAAGAGCGCCACGGAACCGGCTGTGGCCGCGTTCAGGGATGCCACCTTGCCGGTCATCGGGATCTCGGCGATGAGATCGCAATGGCGTCGGACGAGCGAGCCCAATCCGGCGCCTTCGCTGCCGACGACAAGCGCCGCGGGCTGCGGGAGGGCGGCCGAGAAGAGATCGACGGCGCGCTCGTCGCGGTCAAGCCCGATGATCCACCAGCCGGCGCTCTTCGCCTGCCCGAGCGCACGCGGGAGATTGGCGACTCTCGCCACGAGCAGGTGCTCGACCGCGCCGGCCGAGGCGTTGACCACCGCCGGCGTGACGTCGACCGCGCGGTCCGCGGGCATGACGACGCCGGCGACCCCGCACGATTCGGCGGCCCGGAGCAGGGTTCCGAAGTTTTGCGGATCCTGCAGATGGTCGAGCACGAGGATCGTCCCCTGCCGCTGGAGCAGGTCGTCGATCGGCGCGTACGGGTACGGACCGGCGACGAGGCAGACGCCCTGATGGTTCGCGAAGCCGGTCAGATCGTCGAGTTGCCGGCGGTCGATCCGCTCGACCGGGACTGATCGCGTCTCGGCGAGCGACAGCAGCTGATGCAGCCGCTCGTCCTCCTTCACGCCGTCCGCGACGAGCAGCCGCTTGGGACGGCGGCGGCCGGCGAGCGCCTCGAAGGCGCTGTTGCGGCCGTAAAGGAACGAGTCGCCCGAGGCCGGGTCGCCGCCGGCGCGGCGCTGGTCAGGCTTTCCGCCACGTGGAGCCGGTCGGCCCGTCCGCAATGGTGATTCCTTTCCCGGAGAGCTCGTCCCGAATCCGGTCCGAAAGCAGCCATTGCTTGGCGGCGCGAAGCTCGTCCCGGATCCGCACGAGGAGATCGACGTAGGAATCCGCGTCTCCCGTCTCCTCCACCCGTTTCGGACGAAGATCGATGCCGAGAACCCCGCAGAGCTCGCTTAGGGTTGCGATCGCCGCCGAAACAGCTTCTCCCGCAGCCTCGGCAGCGCTTCCGCGGTTGATCGCGCGCGCGAGCTCGAAGAGCTCGGCCAGCGCTTTGGGGGTGTTGAAGTCGTCGTTCATCGCGTCGACGAAGTTGGCGCGGGCCCGTTCCGCGGCGGTCTCCAAAAGCGCGGTCGCGTCGACGTCGGATCGGCTCCGGACGTCCGGGCCCGCCTCGGCGGCGGTCCGCAACCGATCCAGACCCTTGTCCGCCGCCTGCAGCGCCTCGTCGGTGAAGGTGAGCGGGGCGCGGTAGTGCGATTGCAGGACCAGGACTCGGAACGCCACCCCGAGATCCTGTTCCAAGAGCTGCCGGATCTGCACGATGTTGCCGATCGACTTCGACATCTTTTCGCCGCCGAACTGGAGGAGGCCGTTGTGGACCCAGAAGCGGGAGAACGGCGCCTCGCCCAGGTAGGCCTCCGACTGCGCGATCTCGTTTTCGTGGTGGGGGAAGATGAGGTCGGCGCCGCCCCCGTGCAGGTCGACGGGACCGCCGAGGTGGTGGGCGCACATGGCCGAGCACTCGATGTGCCAGCCGGGGCGGCCGGGACCCCAAGGGCTTTCCCAACTCGGCTCCCCAGGCTTGACGGCTTTCCAGAGCGCAAAGTCGAGCGGGTCCTCCTTCCGCTCGTCGACCTCGATGCGGGCGCCGGAGAGCAGATCGTCGAGGTTGCGGTGGGAGAGCTTGCCATAGCCGGCGAACGCGCGGACGCGATAGTAGACGTCGCCAGCCACGGGATAGGCGAAGCCCTTGTCGACCAGCCCCTCGATCATGCCGATGATGAAGGGGATCTCGAGCGTCGCCCGCGGGTAGACGGTCGCCGGTTGGACGTTGAGCGCGGTCGTCTCGTCGTGCCACGACTGGATGAGCTGGTCCGTCAACGTCTTCGGGTCGATGTTCTCGAGCAGGGCGCGGGCGATGATCTTGTCGTCGATGTCGGTGAAGTTCTGCGCGTGGCGGACGGAGTATCCGGAGTATTCCAGGTAGCGCCGGATGACGTCGAAGACGATTGCGGACATCGCGTGGCCGATGTGGGCGCTCGCGTAGGGCGTGACGCCGCAGACGTACATGCGGACCACGTCCGGTTCGATCGTCTCGAAGGTCTCGAGCCGCCGGGTCAAGGTGTTGTAGACCTTGAGTTCGCCGCGCTTCACGATCGTCCTTTCCATGCCGCCGACGTCGAGATCGGCGAGAGCTCCTCCGTGGGTGCATTCGCCAGAGATCGGTTCGGCCCGAAACCGATCCGATCGGCCCGGCTCGCGAGATCGCGTCGGTATGGCCCGCTCAAGGCTGGCGCATCGAGGCCGATCCCGCGACGACGCCGTCAGATTCGACCTCCCGGAGCCGCTCCTCGAGCTGCTGCACGCGCCGCGTCAGCGCGGTCAGCGCGTCCCGTTGCGGGTCGGGCATGTGTTCGACCCGCTGGATCTCGCCGGACGCCGGGTCCTTGAAGGCGACGGCCCGGGCGGGGACGCCGACCGCGGTGGTGTGGGGCGGCACGTCGGTCAGGACGACGGCGCCGCCGCCGATCTTCGCGCCGTCGCCGATCGTGACCGCGCCAAGGATCTTGGCGCCGACGCCGATCACCACGCCGTCGCCGACGGTCGGGTGCCGCTTGCCGCGCTGCTTGCCGGTGCCGCCAAGAGTGACGCCCTGGTAGAGCGTGACGCCGGAGCCGATCACCGCGGTCTCGCCGATCACGACGCCCATGCCATGGTCGATGAAGAGACCGCGGCCGATGGTCGCTCCCGGATGAATCTCGATGCCGGTGGCGAAGCGGCCCGCATGGGAGACGATGCGGGCGAGGAGGTGGAGTCTCCGGCGACGCAGGGCCGACGAGAGCCTGTGGAAGAGGAGCGCGTGCAGGCCGGGATAGGTCAGGAGCACCTCAAGATTGGAACGCGCCGCGGGATCGCGTTCGCGGATGCACGCGATCTCTTCGGAAAGCCACATGACGTTGCTCCTGGACGATCCGTCGGGATGGGGCCGCCGGAAGTTCATTCGCCGACTGCCGCGCTCCACGGACGATCGAGTATGGCCGGGCGGGTGCAGTCGGTGGACCACCCGCACCAGAACGTTTTTGAAGTCCGCCGATTCACGATCTCGGCCGGGACCCCACGCGACGCGCGGCGCCGGAAGTTCGGGCGTGCGGGCGCGTCACGCCGGGGTGGCGGCCTTCTCCGCGGAGGATGCCGGTTTGGACTCGGGCTTCGGCTCCGACTTCGCCGGGGGAGTCTCTGCCGACGACGCCGATTCGCCTTTCGCGGCCGATTCGGACTTCGGCTGATCGCCGCCCTTCGCGTCGCTCTTTGAGTCGCTCTTCGCATCGCCGTTCGTGGCGGCGGGACGGCCTTCGCCCGCGTTGGACTTGCGGTTGTCCGTGATGTACCAACCCGAGCCTTTGAAGACGACTCCCACCGGCTGAATCACTCGCCGCACAGCCTTTCCGCAGACTGGACACTCGGTCAACGGATCTTCGCTGAATTTTTGGAACTGCTCGAACTGGTGACTGCATTCGGCACAGCGGTACTGATATGTCGGCATTAACTGGAACCTCTTCAGGCGATCGTCGACGACTGACTTATGCTGCTCATTGTAACGAGGCCGACCGATGGGCTCAAGGTATCAAAAGGGAAGCGGCCCTGACGCGAAGGTTCGCCTCCGATCGTCGCTCATCGCGGGTCGACCGCGGTCATCTGCTCCCAGTTCGGGCCGTGGGCGACGTCGACGACGAGCGGAGCCCGGAGTTGGGCGGCGCCCTCCATGGTCGATCGGACGAGGCGGGCCAATGGTTCGACGTCGGGCCGGGCCACCTCCAGCACGAGTTCGTCGTGGACCTGGAGCAGGAGACGCGCCCGCAGCGGGGAGTGTCTGAGCGCGTCGGCCAAGCTGACCATGGCGATCTTCATGATGTCGGCCGCCGCGCCTTGGACGGGCATGTTGACCGCCATCCGCTCCGCGCCCAAGCGGCGCATGCCGTTCGCCGAATCGAGGTCGGGGATGAGCCGCCGACGGCCGTTCATGGTTTCGACGTAGCCGTTGACCAGACCGAAGCGGATCGTCTCGTCGAAGAACCGCCGGACCTGCGGCAGGCGGGCCCAATACTGGTCGATGAACTTCTGCGCCTCGGCCCGGGGAAGCCCGGTGTCGCGGGAGAGCCCGTAGGCCTGCATCCCGTAGAGCAGGCCGAAATTGACGGTTTTCGCGACGCGGCGCATGTCGGCCGAGACGAGCTCCTGCTCCAGACCGTAGACGAGGCTCGCGGTCGCGCGGTGGATGTCCGCGCCGGAATTGAACGAGTCGATCAGGAACGGCTCCTCCGAGAGGTGCGCCATCAAGCGAAGCTCGATCTGCGAATAGTCGGCGGACATCAGCACCGCGTCCTCGAAGAGGCGATGGGCCGGGCGGCAGTCCGCCACGAACGCCTGGCGGACGCGTCGGCCGAGGTCGGTCCGGATGGGGATGTTCTGCAGATTCGGATTGGTCGACGAGAGCCGCCCGGTCGCCGCCACGGTCTGGTTGAACGAGGTGTGGACCCGGCCGGTGCGCGGGTTGACCTGCTTGGGCAGACTCTCGATGTAGGTCGATTGCAGCTTCCCCAGCGACTTGTATTCGAGGATGAGCTCGACGATGGGATGCTCGTGCTTGATCGTCTCGAGCATGTCGGCGTCGACCGAGTAGCCAGTCTTCGTCTTGCGGCCGGACGGCAATTTGAGTTTGTCGAAGAGGAGCGTCGCGAGCTGTTTGGTCGAGTTGATGTTCAACTCGTGGCCCGCGAGTTCGAACATCTCGGCCTCGAGCCCGGCGAGGCGCGACTGCACCTCCGTGTGGAGGCCGCCGAGGTAGTCGCTGTCGATCGCGATGCCCGCGCGCTCCATCTCCGCGAGGACCGGAACCAGGGGCATCTCGATGTCGTTGAAGATGCGCTCCTGGCCCTGGGCGGCGAGGAGCGGGTCGAAGAGCCGCGTCAACGCGAAGGTGGCCTCGACGTCGCCGCAGGCATAGTCGCCCGCGTCGTCGACGGAGACCATGTTCATCGTGAGCTGCGCGCGGCCCGTGCCGATGAGTTCGGTGATGCCGGTCATCTCGATTCCGAGTTTGGTGAAGGCCAGATCCTTCAGGCCCACGGAGTTCTCGCCGAGCAGGTAGGCCGCGACCATGGTGTCGAAGGTGACGTTGGTCAGGTCGAAACCGGCGGTCCGAAGCACCTGGAGATCGTATTTGCCGTGGTGCGCATAGGCGCGCAGCGCGGCATCGGCGAAGATCGGGGCGAAGGTCTCCCGGATCAGATCCGGCGTCGGGCCGTCGTCGTCGACGTGGGCGAACGGGACGTACCAGCTTTCCTCGGGACTGACGGCGATCGCGATGCCGACCAGATCCGCCAGCATCGGGTCGGTGGAGGTTGATTCGACGTCGACAGCGTACGCTCCGACCGCCCGAACGCGGTCGGCCATGGCCACGAGCCGGGCGGCGTCCCGCACGATCGTCCGTTTCGACTGGGGCCGCTCGACCGGGACCGCCGCCGCTTCCGGGGCGGATCGGGACGGGAGACGGGCGACGAGCGAGCGGAACTCCAGATCGCGGAAGAGGGCGACGATCCGCTCGCGGTCGAAATTGTCGACGGCGCTCCTGTCGAGATCGCAGGCGATCGCGAGATCCTGGACGATTGTGGTCAGCCGTCGGCTCTCGCGGAGCTGATCCACGTTGGCGATCAGGGCGTTGCGGGCCCTGGGGGGCGTGACGTCCTCGACGTGGGCGAGGATCTCCTCGATGTCGCCGAACTTGACGATGAGCGCCGTCGCGGTTTTTTCGCCGATGCCGGGAACGCCGACGATGTTGTCGGACGATTCGCCGACGAGCGCCTTGAAGTCGGGGATGAGTTCGGGCTCGAAGCCGTAGCGCTCGACCACCGCCGGACGGTCGAAGAGGCGAAGATCCTGGAACCGGGGGCGTCCCGGAAGCACCACGTCGACGTGCTCGTCGACCAGCTGGAGCAGATCGGAGTCGCCGGTGACGATCAGGACGTGCAGATTCTCGTCGGCGGCGCACGACCGCGCCATGCTGCCGATCACGTCGTCGGCCTCGTAGCCCTCCCGCTGCTCGATCGGGATGTTGAGCGCCTCGATCAATTCCCGCACCCGGCCGATCTGGGAGCGCAGATCCTCCGGCATCTCGGCGCGGGTCGCCTTATAGCCCTCGTAGGCGTCGTGGCGGAACGTGCGGCCGCCCTCGAGCGCGACCACCGCGTAGTCGGGGCGCTGGTTGTCGATCACGTCGAGGAGCATCCTCGCGAACCCGAAGACCGCGTTCGTCTGCTCGCCGGACGAGGTCGCCATCGCCGAGTCGATCGCGTGGTACGCCCGGAAGATCAACCCGTAGCCGTCGATGAGCATGATGGTCTTGCGCGCGCGTTTCGTGGTCACTGATTGCCCTTTCGAGACGTCGGTCAGACCGGCAGTATAGAACGCCGCGCGGCGCATCTCCGCGGTCCAGCGGTCGGCCGGGACGATCTCGTTGCTATACTCGCCGGGCAGGCGGACCGACGCCGGGCCAAGCCCGCGCGCCAGGCCTGCCTAAGCCGAGGGGACCGCTCGACGGCGACGAATGACGAGGAACGCTCCAACCATGCAGACCGTGGCGATGCAGGCGTTCGCCGACCGGATCGCGACCAACATCGAGCGGGTGATCGTCGGCAAGCGGAGGGAGGTCGAGCTGGTGCTCGTCGCCCTGCTCTGCCGCGGCCATGTGCTGATCGAGGACGTGCCGGGAGTCGGCAAGACCGTGCTCGCGAAGGCGATCGCCCGGAGCGTCGGCGCCAGCTTCAAGCGGATCCAGTTCACTCCGGACCTTCTCCCCAGCGACGTGACCGGGGTCAGCATCTTCAATCCGCAGGCGAGCCGTTTCGAGTTCCGCCCCGGTCCGATCTTCGCGCAGCTCGTGCTCGCCGACGAGATCAACCGGGCGACTCCCAAAACGCAGTCGGCGCTGCTCGAGGCGATGGAGGAGGCCCAGGTCACCGTCGACGGCGTCACCCACCGGCTGCCCGATCCCTTCGTCGTGCTCGCGACCGAGAACCCGATCGACTACGAGGGGACCTTCCCGCTTCCGGAAGCGCAGCTGGACCGGTTTCTGGTCCGCCTGTCGCTGGGATATCCCGGTCGGGCCGGGGAGTTGCAGATGCTCGATCGCCAGCACCGGGCGCATCCGCTGGATTCCCTGCAGCAGGTCGTTCCGGCCGAGGAGATGATCGCGGCGCAGGCGGCGGTCAAGGACGTTGGCGTCGACCCGTCGATCAGCGAGTACATCATCTCGATCGTCGAGGCGACGCGGCGGCACGAGGATGTGCAACTCGGCGCCAGTCCCCGCGGATCGCTCGCGCTGTACAACGCGGCGCGGGCGTTCGCCGGGCTCCATGGCCGAGACTTCGTCGTGCCCGACGACGTGAAGGCGCTGGCGGAGCCGACGTTGGCGCACCGGATCATCATGAACCCTTCGGCCCGGATGCGGAACGCGGAGAGCCGGTCGCTCGTCTTCGACATCCTGCGCAGCGTCCCGGTCCCCGGATATCGTCCCGGCCCGCAAGGGAACGGGACCCGGCCACGGTAGCGGGCGGGAGCGGCGGATGACGGCCCTGCGGCTCCTTCTGCTCGTGGTCGGGGCGCTCGCCCTCAACGCCTTCAATGAATGGCTTTTGCTCGACCGGCTGGTCACAGCGCTGACCGTCGTGATCGTGCTCTCGTATGTTTGGAGCAGATGGAGCGTCGCCGGGGTCGGGGTGCGGTGGACTGTCGCTTCCGACCGGGCGCAGGTCGGGCAGCTTGTCGTGGACCGGATCACGCTGCGGAACTCGGGGCAGGTGCCGAAACCGTGGATCGAGCTGCGGGACCATTCGAGTCTGCCCGCGCACCGGGGCGACCGCGTCGTGAGTCTGACGGGGCGGGGCAGCGCCGAATGGACTGTCGAGACGCGGTGCACGCGGCGGGGGCGCTTCCGGATCGGCCCGATGACGCTGCGGTCCGGCGACCCGTTCGGAATCTTTCCCGCGGTGAGGGCGGTCTCCGAGTCGATCGACATCCTGGTCTATCCGGCGGAGCTCGACCTCCCCCGGTTTTTCGCGCCGGCGGGGATGCTTACCGGGGCGGCCGCCACCGAGCGCCGATCCCCGTTCGTGACCCCGAGTGTGGCGGGCATCCGCGAATACGCTCCCGGCGACGCCTTCAACCGGATCAGCTGGTCGACCACGGCGCGGGTCGGCCGACTGATGGTCAAGGAATTCGAGATCGATCCGACGTCGGACGTCTGGCTGCTGCTCGATCTCGATCATCGGCACGTGGTCCATGCCTCGCGGCAGCCGTTCGGCGGCGACGCATCCAGAGCCGTGCCGGTCGACGGATTGCACTCCACGGAGGAATACGCGGTGACGGCGATGGCCTCCGTCGCGAAGCGCTGCCTCGACGAGGGCCGGAGCGTCGGCCTGATCGCCACGGGGTCCCACCGGAACATCATTCCGGCGGAACACTCGGAGCG
>JBPCRG010000124.1:0-3453 GCA_050997095.1 Thermomicrobiales bacterium
GACCCCGACACCGACCGACGTGCCGACCGAGGTCCCCACGGTAGCCCCGACCGACGTCCCGACCGAGGTCCCCACCGACACCCCGACCGAAGTTCCGACGGAGGCCCCGACCGACGAGCCGACGGACGTCCCCACGGCCATCCCGGCCATTGCGGCCGAAACTCCCGCCGCATAGGCCGCGACGCAACCTGCGGCCGCTTGGACAGCCCGCTCCCGACGACGGTCCCCGCTTCGCTCCGAGAGATTCCTCGACTCCGCCTGGAGGCTGCACCCGGAATGACGACTCCCTCCGTCATTCCGAGCCGGGTCGAGGAATCTCTTCGAGCGGAGCGAGAACCATTGTTGGAGCGGGCCAATGACGGTTGACGATTGACCGAGCGCTCAGCTCCGTGCCACCGCGATCAATCCCGCGATGCCGATCAGGTAGGCCAGCAGCACGACGATCGAATCCGGGCCGATCCGCCTGTATTGGCGCGAGGGCGGGAAGAGCAGGCCCCAAAGGTAGATCGTCGTCAGGAGCATCCCGAGGCCGGTGAGGAAGATCTCCGACTTTCCGGCCTGCGCGAGCACCGCCTGCCCGGAGAGCAGCGCCGCCAGCAGGAAGAGGGTCGGGAGGAAGGTGTTGCTGCCGAAGACCTCGCTGACGGCCAATTCGAAGTCGCCGCGCCGCGCCGCCGTGTACCCGGTCACGAACTCGGGCAGCGCGGTCGCCATCGCCAGGATCGTGCCCCCGAAGACGATTCCGCTCAGGCCAACGCCGCCGGCCAGCTGGTTCCCGCTCTCCTCGAGCACGTACCCGCCCGCGAGGATCGCGAGCGCCGAGACGGAGAAGACGGCGACGGTGCGGACTGTGCCCGCCCTTCGGTCCGCCGCCTTGCGCTCCCGCAGCGCCTTCTCGACGTCGGGCGGCAGCGGATCGCGGTCTTCCCGACGCCAAGGCAGACCGTGGGCGGCCTTGGCGAGCAGCCAAGTGGTGGCAAGCCAGGCGAGCACGATCACGACGCCGCCCGGCTCCAGGCGGAAGCGGTGCAGCGAGGCGGGCAGCTGCGTCGCCATGATCGCCAACGCGAAGACGACGAGCCCCTGCAGCCCGACCAGCACCATCTGCACCGACGCCGCACGGTACGTCAGCGGGCGGTCGGCGACGCCGACGGCGTCCACGGCCACGAGCAGCACCGTCTGCGCGGCGATCCCGCCGAGCAGGTTTCCCGTGACCAGGCTCAGGTGGCCTGAGAGCGAGCCGAAGACCACGATCACGACTTCCGGCAGATCCTCGACCACCGCCAGCAGCAGCAGTCCCGCCAGCGCCTCGCCGAGGTGGAGGCGGTCGGCGAGCAGGTCGGTGCTCGCGGAGAGGTGCGTGCTCGCGACCCAGACGACCGCCCCCGCCGCGGCGAAGACGATCCCCAGAAGCGGTATCGACATCCCGTTGAACATCGCGATCCCTTCCGTACCAGACTCGGAGAAGAAATCCCGACACCCGGTCCATCCGGCCGCCGGGCTTCGACGGCGAAAACGCACGAATGGCGCCGGGAGGCGGCGGCGCGCCGGATCTGGTATACGTCCATGGCACGGGTTCGCCGTCAGACCGCGTTCGCACCGATCGAGAGGGTCCGGTCCCCATGCCGCAGCCATGCCGCCAAAGACTCCGCGGTCGGCGCCGGCTGCTCCTCGGGCTGCTCCTCGCCTTCGCGATCGTGCTTCCCGAGGGTTTCGCTGCGGCGCGAACCGTGCCGGGGCCGCCGATCTACCCCGATCTGCAGGTGGCGACGCCTGACAATCTTTCCTTCGGCCAGCGGGTCATGGCCGATCGGAAGACCAATTTCCTGGTGCTTTTCGACACCCAGATCGAGAACCGCGGCGGCCCGCTGGAGATCGTCGCGGACCTCTCGCGGAGCCGCGACCTCAGTCAAAACGTCTACGACGCCTTGTCGGGCGGAGCCGTCGCCGTGCGGAAACGGATCGCCGCCGATCTCGTCTTCCACCCCCAGCACAACCATTTCCACTTCGCGAACCTCTCCTCCTACCGGCTGCTGAAGAAAAATGCGAGCGGCGTCTACCGGACCACTCCCAGGAGCGGCACGAAGACCAGCGTCTGCATAGTCGACTCCGTCCGGGTCTCCACCGCCGGTCCGGCGCGGCCGACCTTCACGTCGTGCGACGCGAAACGGCAGGGGCTCGACGCCGGCTGGGCCGACATCTACGCCGCCGGCCTCTACGAGCAATGGATCAACCTCGGAACCGCGCCGCTCGCCGACGGCGACTACGCGGTCTCGATCAACGCCGACCCCCTCGACCTCATCCTCGACTCGGACGACCGCAACAACGGCGCGACGGCGTTCTTCGCGGTCCGCGACGGCCTCATGCTCGGCGGACCGCAGCTGCCCTACTGCGCCCCCTCCCCGAAGATCGCCGTCTCCGGCGAGGTCGTCCGGATCGGGTGCGAGCGCCTTCCCGCCGGGGAGACCTTCGACCTCTTCTGGAAGTCGCTCTCGTCCGACCCCATCGCGACCCTGACGACCGACTCCTCCGGCGCGGCCTCGGCGGACTTCGCCGTGCCGGGGGCCATCTCGGGCGTCCACTACGTCTACGTCAAGAGCCGGACATCGGCCAGCCAGATCTTCGCCATTGTCCAGACGGCCCCGGACTTCACGGCCGCATCGACCGCCGGCCCGACCAACACCCGCGTGACCTTCACCCTGACCGGCTTCTCCGCCAACGACCGCGTGGCGGTCACCTTTGCGCGCAATTCCCATTCGGCCGTGACGCTGGCGACCGTGACGACCGATGCGGTCGGCGGGGCCGCGGGCTCGCTCGTGATCCCGTCGAGCGTCGGCGGACCGCACGATCTCGTCGCGGCGGGGACGTCCGGCCCGGCGTCCGTCAGCGTCGCGTTCACGGTGCAGCCGAGCCTGCGGATCGCGCCGGCGGGCGGCGCTCCCGGCTCCAGAGCGCGGGCCACCCTTCGCGGGTTCGCGCCGCGGGAGCCGGTAACGCTGACGCTGGCGGCGACCGGCGCGGTCCTCCTGACGATCAAGACGTCGGCGACCGGCTCGGCGGGCTCCTCCTCCGGAACCGAGTTCACCATCCCCGCGGGAGCGCCCGCGGGAGCCGCGCAGATCGTCGCGACGGGAGCCGTCTCCGGAGCCGTCGTCACCGCCCCGATCACCGTCGCCAGCGCCCGGGTCGTCACCAATCCAACCGTGGCGCCGAGTCCCCGCGCGACCGCCGGCGCGCAGGCGACCTCCACCCCCGCCGTCACTCCGTCGCCGACCGAAGCCGCTCCATCGTCCCCGACGACGACTCCCGCTCTGGCTCCCACGAGCACACCGACGCCGACGCCCACTCTGTCGCCGACTTCCGCCCCCAGCCCGACCGAGCCTCCGACTCCCCCCGCCGACCCCGCTTCCCCGTCGGCGGCTTGACGCGCGGGATTGCCGCGGCGTCCGCGGC
>JBPCRG010000125.1:0-4950 GCA_050997095.1 Thermomicrobiales bacterium
GCATCTCCCAGCTTCGTTCCACCTCCCACCCGTCGGTGACTTGCAGTCCACGATGGTACTCGACGGGGACGCCGGGCATCTTGCACGATGCGCTGAATCACCATCCCCCGCTCGAAAAGCGAAGGGAGCGCCATCGGCGCTCCCTTGCATGCCGCCGCTCGGCGACGTTTATTGAAACGAGGAATCAGTCCGACGAGCGGGTCCGGATCCTTCGCTTGAGCATCCGGGGCCGACGAGTCGCCACAGGCAGATCCGTCGTCCTCGGGTGCGCCCGTTGCGCGATTGCCTCCGGAACCGACGACTCCTCGCGCACGGCGACGGGAATCGACCGGACGACCGGCTGGTCGTCGTTTTGGGTAATGTAGTAGCGGACCGGGTTCTGCATCGGTTCACCGCCCTTTTCGCCGCCGGGGAACCGGCGTCGCGTTGCCCCGACTCTCGTCGGAGCGGGCGGCACGCGATCGGGGGATCAGCGGGCTGCGCGAGCCTTGGGAGAGTCGGGGCGCTTCAACCCACTTGAAGTCGAACTGTCGGCGTTCAACGCCGCTCCCTTCACGTTGCCCAAGCATGTCCGGTTCGTTGCCGAGAGGTCCGGAACACGCGCACGGTGACGCCCTCAGGCATCCAAGAGAGCTTAATCGACCGACCGCGCCACCGTCAACGCGCCCCCGCATCCGCGCCATCCGCGCGGTCGCGCCGGACACGAGCCGCGTCGATGCGCGCGACCCTCCACCCCGGCTCCGGATACACGGATTCCTGAATCTGCCCGATGGAATCGCACAATCAGCTTGCTGCCCACGGCTCATCGCCCAAAGCCCACGGCTCGGAGCAAATCACCGATGACGACGAAACACGGCGGGATCTTGGGTCTCTTCGCCCATCCGGACGACGAGGAGTTCGGGACGTCGGGGGCGCTCATCATCGCCGCCCAGCGCGGCTTGCGGGTCCAGGTCGTGAGCGCGACCTGCGGCGACGCCGGGGAGATCAGCGACCCCGCGCTGGCGACGCCCGAAACGCTCGGCGCCGTGCGGGAGGCCGAGCTTCGCGCCGCCTGCGCGGCGCTCGGGATCGCCGAGCCCCGCCTGCTCCGCCACGGCGACGGCAAGCTCGCGGAGACCGACTCCGGGCGGCTGCGGGACGATCTGGTCGTCATCATCCGCGAGGAGAGGCCGCGCGTCGTGATCACCTTCGACGCCAACGGCGGCTACGGCCATCCGGACCACATCGCGGTCCACCACGCGGCCGTCGCGGCGTTCTCGGCGGCCGCCGACGCCCGCCATCGGCCGGACCTTGGACCGCCGCACGCGGCCGATAAGCTCTACGCGACCGCCTACCCGCAATCGCGGA
The DNA here is from genome assembly GCA_050997095.1 of Thermomicrobiales bacterium. Lineage (GTDB taxonomy): Bacteria > Chloroflexota > Chloroflexia > Thermomicrobiales > UBA6265 > JBPCRG01. Next base: position 1,348 of record JBPCRG010000125.1, read on the forward strand.
TCTTGCAGATGAACGACGATTTCGTCGCCAACGGCTACCCGAGGATCGACTTCGGCAGCGTGCAGACGATCGACGCGGACGAGATCGGGACGGCGGACGAGAGGATCACCACCCGCGTTCCCGTCGATCACCTCTGGGATCAACGCTGGCGGGCGTTCCGCTGCCACCGCACCCAGTACGGCGATCGCCACCCCTTCGTCGCGCTGCCCGACGGGGTGATGCGGGGGTGGATGCAGTTCGACTGCTTCCGACGGATCAGCCCCGCTCCGGCCCCCGGCGCGGTGCTGCCGGACGAGACGGACCTTTGGCACGGCCTGACCGAGACGGGCCCGCAGCCGACGTCATGACCGCCGCGCCCGCGTTGCGGCGCAGTCCGGAGCACGATCGAGGGGAGACGATGGCAACGAAACGCATGAACGTGGGCATCCTCGTCTTCGACGAGGTTGAGGTGCTCGATTTCTGCGGTCCCTTCGAGGTCTTCGCGACGGCCGCGATCGACGGCGACGGCGAGAACGGGGAAGGCAGGCTCTTCTCGGCGCTGATCGTCGCCGAGCAGAACCGGACGATCACGTGCCGGGGCGGCCTGCTCGTCCAGCCGAACCACACGATCGCGGACCATCCGCCGCTCGACATCATCGTCATCCCCGGCGGGTTCGGCACGCGGCGCGAGCTCGACAATCCGCCTGTGCTGGAGTGGATCGCGGCCCAGTCGCGCAAGGTGCGGTTGACGACGAGCGTCTGCACCGGCGCCTTCCTGCTCGCGAAAAACGGCCTCCTCGACGGCAGACGCGCGACCACGCACTGGGCCAGCATCGAGTGGCTGCGCGAGCACTTCCCCGCGGTCAACGTCGTCGACGACGAGCGCGTAATCGACGAGGGCGCAATCATCACCTCCGCCGGAGTCTCCGCCGGGATCGACATGGCCCTCCACGTCGTCGCCCGGCTCCACGGCGACCCGGTCGCCGTCGCCACCGCGCGCGGCATGGAATACGACTGGAGGGCATAGCCCCGGTGCTGTGTCCAATGTCCTTCGACACAGCGAAACGGGGACGAAGAAATTCTTCGTGCCTCAGTGGTCTCTGCATCGTCACGTGTCTTCGCCCAAACCCACGACGATTCTCGCTGCGCTCGAAGAGATTCCTCGACTCCGCCTGCGGGCTCCGCTCGGAATAACGGGTATGGGGCGACGCGTCGTCAACGGCAACGATGCCGATTGATCTTGCACAGACCACTGAGGCGCGAAGGATCTCGTCGGTGTCGCCGCGCCGGACAGATGCCCATGGCCAGGCCACTCCAAGTGACGGCGGAGGGCGCGGCTTTGGCCTACCAATTGATGTTGGGCGGACCACTCGGACATTGCGATAGCCGCGGCTACGAGCGTCGGCGCGCCAGCACATTCAGGTAGGCGATCTCCGGATGATCCTGCGCGGCGAGGGTGAGTTTGAGCCGGTCCCGCTCGTCCGTCGGGCCGAGGTCGAGCGACCGCGCCTTGAGGGCGTTTATGGTCTCCTTCATCACGTCCCAGTCGGCCCGGGAGGCGCGCGCCGCGTAGACCACCTCGAATCCGGCCGCCGCGAGCGCCTCCAGGAAGGCCGACTCCGACCAGAGCGACGGGCCGAAGACGAGGCGCATCATCTCCGACGGCGGCACCGGCGAGACGAGGTCGCCGCAGATCAGCACCCCGCCCGGCTTGAGCCAACGCGCGGCGGCGGCGAACCCGCCGGTCAACCCGCCCGGCAGCGAATCGGTCAGGCCGCCGCCCAACCCCAGCACGGCGTCGAAGCTCGACGCCTCGAACGCGGCCAGGGGCTGATCGCCGTCCAACTCCTTGAACGAGATCTGCTTGCCCACCCCGCGGGATGCCGCCAGCCGGCGGCCGAACGCGAGATAGGGCGCGAAATTGTCGAACGCGGAGACGCGGCAGCCGAAGGCATCCGCGATGTCGACCGAGGCAGGCCCGATCCCGCAGGCGACGTCGAGCGGCTTCGCGCCGCGCGGCATCGCGGCGAGCAGCGCGGCCGCGATCAGGAAGCGCCGCCCCCCCGGCGACTGGTAGTAGGCGTCGGGCGCCAGTCTCGCAAGGATCTCGTCCAGCGCGCCCGTCGCCGCGACCGGAAGCTGGGCCACCGTCGTCTCCGCCATCGGGTCAGCCTTTCATCGGTCCGGCCGCCAAGGCCAGGACGTCCGCGAGCACGCCCGCCGCGGTGACGTCGGCGCCCGCGCCCGGTCCGGTGATGTTCAACGGATAGGCGTCGTAGCGGCGGGTCCGGATCGAGACGATGTTCTCCGGCCCCTGCAGCGCGCCCAGCACGGTGCTCCGCTCGATCGCGCGCACGCCGACCGCGATCGGCTCCCCGGGGGTGACGCGCGCCACGTATTTCAGGGTCCGACCGGCGGCGTTCGCGGCTGCCGCGCGCTCGGCCATCTCCGCGTCCTGGACCGTCAGGCGTTCGAGATACTCGTCGACGCCGCACGCCCGCAGGCTCTCGGGCACCAGACTCTCGATCTCGATGTCGGAGAGGTCGACCCTGCGGCCCATCGTCCGGACCAGGATCAGCGCCTTCCGCGCGACGTCGAGCCCGCTCAGGTCGTCGCGCGGGTCGGGTTCGGTGTACCCCTTTGCCTTGGCCCCGCGGACCGCCTCGGAGAACGGGACGCCGACGGCGACGTCGGAGAAGATCGCGCCGAGCGTGCCGGAGAGCGCGCCCATGATCTCGATGACCTCGTCGCCGGTGTCGAGCAGCGAGCGCAGCGTCGAGATCACCGGCAGGCCCGCGCCGCAGGTCGTCTCGTAACGGACGCGGCCGTTCGCCCCGGCGGCCGCCCAGATCGCGTCGCCCCGCGGATCGCCGGACGGCAGCGCGAAGGGCGACTTGTTGGAGAAGACCATCCCCGCGCCGCGGGCAAGGGCATGGGCCCCGATCTCGACCGTGGCGCTCCCGGCGGCGGTGTCCATCACGATCGTCGGACCCATCGCGACCGCCTCGTCGATCGCGGCGATCGGGTCGAAGAGGTGCATCCCCCGCTCGAGGGCGGCTGCGGCCAATGTCTTCCCGCCGCGCCGCGCGTCGAGGACGCGCTCGAGAACTGCCTCCGAGAAACCGTCGGCATCCTCGGCCACGACCGCCCCGTCGACGTCGATCAGCGAGCCGTACGAGAGGTCGACGCCCAGCGCGGACGCCCAGCGCCGCCGGTTCTCCAGAACCTGGCGGATCGTCGTGCCGCCGATCAGGCCGACCCCGACCTGAACCAAGGTGATCTTGCCCACGCTGCCCTCCGCCGCGATCGTATGTCCCAAGTCGCTTCGTCAACTCTCCATCGCTCGTCGGATGGCGTGCCGCGCAGCGACAAGATCCTTCGTGCCTCAGTAGTCTGACCATGGACAATTGGCCCGTCGGAACGGGGATGACGAGATCCTTCGTGCCTCGGGATGACGGCGAAGGAGGCGTGCCAAACATGTCATTCTGAGGCACGAAGAATCTCGTCGGTCTCTGCACGCCAGACGAATGCCCGTAGTCAGACTACTCAGTACAGTGACTAGCATCATTTGTCACCGTCGATGACGGGGTAGAGCCGTTTGAGCGTGATCCGGGCGTCCGCGGT
>JBPCRG010000157.1:0-5077 GCA_050997095.1 Thermomicrobiales bacterium
GTCGTCGAGGGGGGAGTCCAGAAGCGCGACATCACCGACATGCTCGGGCGCAACAGCCGCTTCTACTACCCCGCGATCGGCGAACTCGGCGCGCAGATCGCCTGCGCGCGGACCGGCCAGAACCGGCTCGTCGCGATCATCGAGCGCTGCGGGATGGAGACGATCAAGGCCGCGCGCGACGAGATCTTCGCCCAGACCGAACGCTTCGAGCGCGCCGCGATCGCCGCGATTCCCGACGGCCTCTACGCCGCCGAAGGCTGCCTCGACAACAACGGCACCGACGACACCCCCTGCTGGGTGCGGCTGACGGTCGAGATCCGCGGCGAGGAGATGGTCATCGACCTGACCGGCACCGACGACGCCCAGCACGGCCCCGTCAACTGCGGGGAGGCGCAGGCCATCTCCGCCTGCCGGGTGGGGTACAAGCTGCTGATCAACCCGAGCAACCCGCCCAACGGCGGCGCGTTCCGCGGCCTCACCGTCAAGGTGCGCCGCGGCTCGATGCTGGGCGCGGAGGAGCCCTATCCCTGCCAGTGGTACTTCTCCCAGCTGGGGATGCTGATCGACCTGATCGTGCGCGCCCTCTCCGACGTCCTCCCGACCCAGGCCGCGGCCGCCAGCTACTGCGACTCGATGATCTTCGGGATCGCCGGCGTCGATCCGCGCAACGGCCGTCCGTGGCTCGACCTGGAGCCGACCGTCGGCGGCTGGGGGGCCTGGGAGGGCTCCGACGGCGAGGACGGCTTGATCAACAACGTCAACGGCTCGCTCAAGGACCTGACCATCGAGATCCTGGAGACGAAATACCCGATGCGGATGACCCACTACGGCTACCGCGCCGATTCCGGCGGAGCCGGCAAATGGCGCGGCGGCAACGGGGTCGTCCGCGAATACACGCTCGACGGCGACGGCGCGCTCTTCCTTTGGTTCGAGCGCTCGAAAACCCCCGCCTGGGGTCTCTTCGGCGGTTCCACCGCGGTCCCGCCCGACGTGGTCATCAATCCCGGCCGCCCGGACGAGCGCAGCCTGCTGAAGTGCAACCGGATGCCGGTCAAACGCGGCGACGTGATCCGCACCATGTCCGGCGGCGGCGGCGGTTTCGGCGACCCCGCCGTCCGCGATCCCGCCCTCGTCCGCGCCGACGTCCGCAATCGCCATGTCACCCCCGCCGCGGCAAAATCGGTCTACGGCGTGGACGTGGACGCGGACGAATAGTCACCATCGTCTCCCCCTTCCCCCGATCGTCGGGGGCGGGTACCCTCTGGGTGCGGCCGGGGGGTTAGGGGGCTTCGTCAGGCCGGGCGCCCTGCCCGTTCCTGGACACCAAGGCGCGGCACGTCGCGCCAAAAGGAGGATCTCCGATGGATAGAACTCGCGGCAATCGCCTGATCCGGCTGGGCAGCGTCCTGGCGTTGACATTGATGCTCCTCGGAGTCGGCGGGGTCGCCACGACCCAGACAAGCCTGGCCCAGGTGGCCACGCCGGCCGCGCCGCTCGACTGCACCACCGTCAAGCCGATCAAGATCGCCTTCTTCGGCTTCGCGGCGGCGAACGGCTTCGCGCAGGCGACCTGGGCCGGCGTGCAGCGCGGCGCCAAGGCGATGTGCGCCGAGGCGAAGTTCTTCGATCCCAACTTCGACTCCGGCAAGCAGATCGCGCAGATCCAGGACGCGACCACGACCGGCGAATACCAGGCGTTCGTGATCCAGGCGAACGAAGGCAACGGCGTCGTTCCGGCGGTCAAGGAAGCGATCAAAGCCGGGATCAAGGTCGTCGGCGAGTTCACACCGATCGGGACCGACTACGGCAGCATCGAGCCCCAGGTGGAAGGCATGACCTCCTACGTCGGCGAGTCGATCGTGAAGAACGGCGAGGATCTCGCCGAACTCGGCAAGCAGGGCTGCACCGAGGTCGGCACGACGCCCTGCAAGGTCGCCTATCTCCAGGGGTTCAAGTCGCTGCCGCTGGACAACGCGCGCACCGACGCGGTGATGAAGGGCCTCAAAGCCGTCTCGACCATCGAGGTCGTCGCGTCTCCCGAAGGCGGCTATACCCAGGCGAGCGGCTTGACCGCCGCGCAGGACGTGCTTCAGGCCCACTCCGACGTGCAGGTGATCATCGGCTCCTCCCAGGCGATCCTCGGCGCGGAGCAGGCGGTCAAGGATGCCGGACTGGAGGGCAAGGTCAAGCTGATCGGCAACGGTGCGCCGCGCCAGGCCGTCGCCGCGGTGAAGGCGGGCCGCTGGTTCGCCGTCTTCGCCGACGCCGAGACGGACGCCGGCGAGCAGGCCGCGATCGTCGCGGTCCGGGCGGCCCGCGGCGAGACGGTACCGACCTCCATCGACACCACCAAACTGCTCCCGACCACCCTGGGCACCAAAGCGAATCTGCCCGCCGACTACACGGGCCAATGGGACGCCTAGAGGCCCCCAATCCTACGCCCCCGAACGTCGGGTTAAGTGGGGAGCAAGCGTCGCTCCAGAAGGCCGAGGGGGTGGGCTTCGACGCCCGCCCCTTCGTCGAGCTTCGGTCGGTCTCGAAGCGTTTCGGCGGCGTGCGGGCGGTCGGCGGCGTCTCGCTGGCGATCCGGCGGGGCAGCGTCCACGCGCTCGTCGGCGAGAACGGCGCCGGCAAGTCGACGCTCTCGAAGATCATCGGCGGGGTGCACACGCCCGATGACGGCGAGATGCTCGTCGATGGCGAGGTCGTGCGCTTCCGCGTGCCGCGCGACGCGCTCCGGCTCGGGATCGCGACGATCGCGCAGGAACTGGCGCTGGTCCCCACGTTGACGGTCGTCGAGAACGTCTTTCTCGGCGTTGAGCCGCGACGCTTAGGCATGCTCCGGACGGGAGATGTCCGCCGCCGTTTCGACGCGTTGAACGAGCGGACTGGCTTTCGCCTGCATCCGGATGCGCGCGTCGGCGCGCTGCGGACCGCGGACCGGCAGAAGGTCGAGATTCTGCGGGCGATCGCGCGGGAGGCCCGCCTGATCGTGATGGACGAGCCGACCGCCAACCTCACCGGCGACGAGTCCCATCAACTGCTGGCGATCATCCGCCGGCTCTCGGCCGACGGGACGACGATCGTTCTCGTCTCCCACTTTCTGGACGAGGTGCTCGCCGTCGCCGACGACATCTCGGTCATGCGCGACGGCCGGCTCGTGCGCAGCTCGCCCGCGTCCGCCGAAACGGAGGAGCGCCTGGTCTCGGCGATGATCGGGCGCAGCCGGGAACTCGCGTTCCCGCGGCAAAACCCCGTCGCGGCCGATGCGCCGACCGTCCTGGAGGCGACCGGGCTGCGCCGCGGCCGCGCGATCGGCGGCGTCTCGCTGGCGATCCGCGCCGGGGAGATCGTCGGGCTGGCGGGGCTCGTCGGCAGCGGCCGCACGGAGGTCGCCCGCGCCCTCTTCGGCGCGGACCGGATCGAGGCGGGCGTGATCTCGGTCGACGGACGCCCGGTTCGGATCCGGTCGCCGCGCGACGCGGCCCGCGCCGGGATCGCGATGCTCCCCGAAAGCCGCAAGGAGCAGGGGTTGGTGATGCTGCGGCCGGTCCGCGAGAACGTGACGCTGGCCAATCTGGCGGACTTCGCGCCCGCAGGGATCGTCGACCGGCGACGGGAACGGCGCGCGGCGCAGGCGCTGGCGACGGAGGTCGATGTGCGGACGCGCTCGATCGAGACGCCAGTTGCCAGTCTCTCCGGCGGCAACCAGCAGAAGGTCCTCTTCGCCAAGTGGCTCGCCCGCCGCCCGAAGATCCTCCTCGCGGACGAGCCGACGCGCGGGGTCGATGTCGGCGCCAAGCGGCAGATCCACGAGCTGCTCGTCCGGCTGGCGGCGGAGGGCCTGGGCGTCCTGCTGATCTCGTCGGAGACCGAGGAAGTCCTGGGGCTGGCGCATCGCGTGCTGGTCCTGCGCGGGGGCCGGGTGGTCGCCGAATTCGCGGGCAGGGATGCGACAAAGGAGCGGGTCATGGGCGCGGCGTTTCAATCGACCCGGTCGACTCCGGGAGGGAGCCCGTCATGATCGGCGACGAGAATCATGCGGGCCCGACGGCGACGTGGCGGGGGCGGCTCGCGGAGCGGATCGACGTCTGCAACTACGGCATCGTCCTGAGCTTCCTGACACTCTTCGTCTCGCTCAGCCTCGCCAGCGACAAGTTCCTGACGAAGCGCAATTTGCTCAACGTGCTCGACCAGTCGGCCCCAGTCGGGATCAACGCCTGCGGGGCGACGCTGTGCATCATCGGCGGCTCGTTCGACCTCTCCGTCGGCGCGATCTTCGGCGTCTCGGCCGTCGTCGCCTGCAAGGTGGCGATCGCGACCACGCCCTGGCTCGGCATCGCCGCCGGGATGCTGGAGGGGGCCGGACTCGGCCTGATCAACGCGGTGATCGTCAACCAGATCCGGATCAACTCGTTCATCGCCACGCTCGCGTCGAGCATCGTCTTCCGCGGCGCGGCGATCATCGTCACCGGCGGCCTGATCATCACCGTCACCGACGAGCAGTTCGCGACCCTCGGCACCCGCCGCTTCCTGGACGCGAAATACTCGGTCTGGGTCTACCTCGCGTTCATCGCGGTGACGTGGTTCATCCTCAGCCGGACCGCGCTCGGCCGCTACATCTACGCGATCGGCGGCAATGTGGAAGCGGCGCGGCTCTCCGGAATCCGCGTCGAGATGATCCGCGGCGCCACCTTCGCGATTTCCGGGCTGAGCGCGGGGATCGCCGGCGTGCTGGCCGCCTCACGCACGAGTTCCGCCCAACCCGACCTCGGGATGGGGCTCGAGCTCTCGGCGATCGCGGCGGCCGTCGTCGGCGGCACGAGCATCCTCGGCGGCGAAGGCGCGATCTGGCGCGCGGTCCTCGGCGTCCTGATCCTGGCCATGATCGGCAACGGCTTCAATTTGCTCAACATCGACACGACGTACCAGCTGGTGGTCCAGGGCGCCCTGATCCTCGTCGCCGTGGCGGCCGACCAGCTCGTGTGGCGCGGCCGCTAGGGAAGGACAGCGCAATGCCCACACGCGTGGCCGTCGACAGCGGCGGGACGTTCACCGACCGGGGCCACCTCGACGA
>JBPCRG010000232.1:0-3064 GCA_050997095.1 Thermomicrobiales bacterium
TTTGCGTATTGGTCCGATTGGGTGCGGCGCTATCCGATCTTCTCGATCGAGGACGGGTTGGCGGAGGACGACTGGGAGCATTGGCAGGCGATGACGGCGAAGGTCGGCGCGGGGATTCAACTCGTGGGCGACGACCTCTTCGTCACGAACACGGAGCGGCTGGCGCGAGGGATCAAGGAGAAGGCGGGCAACGCGATTCTGGTCAAGCTGAACCAGATCGGCACGCTCACGGAGACATTCGAGGCGGTCGAGATGGCGCAACGCGCGGGGTTCGCGGCGGTGATCTCGCATCGCAGCGGCGAGACGGACGACGCGTTCATCGCGGACCTGGCGGTGGCGACGAACGCCGGGCAGATCAAGACCGGAGCGCCGTCGCGGGTGGACCGGGTGGCCAAGTACAACCAGTTGCTGCGGATCGAGGAGGAATTGGGGGAGGCTGCGGTCTACCCGGGGGCGTCGGTGTTTTCGCGGTTCGGGTAGGGGATTGCGGGAGTGAATCGAGCCTCGGGTTGAAACCCAAGGCTACGCCGACGAAGCCCTTCCAGGGCTGAGAACGACGGGGGCGCTGCCATTGACGGCACAGGTGATTTGCCCGGACCCATCAAGACGGGCCCGAATAGGACCCGTTCGATCATCCAAGCAGGCTCGGGGTTGTCATGTCCAGGGGGATGGACAGGCCAAGGAGTTCGATGATCGTCGTGCCGACGGCGGAGAGGACGGCGTCCTGACGAAGCGTGGAGTGGCGGAGGGGGGAATCGTCGGGGGCGACGAGGATGATGGGGACGGGGTTTGTCGTGTGCGCAGTCATGGGCAGGCTGGTGGCGCGGTCGATCATCTCTTCGGCGTTGCCGTGGTCGGCGGTGACGAGCGCGACGCCTCCCGAACGTCGGACCGCGGCGATGACGTCGCCCAGCGCGGCGTCGGCCGTCTCGACGGCTTCGATCGCGGCGGCGAGCACGCCGGTGTGGCCGACCATGTCGCAGTTGGCGAAATTGACGATCACGAAATCGAACCGGCCGGAATCGATCGCGGCGACGACGGCATCGCTCACGCCGCGGGCACTCATTTCGGGTTGCAGATCGTAGGTCGCCACTTTCGGCGATGCGATCAAGGCGCGCTCCTCGCCCGGGAACGGATCCTCGCGTCCGCCGTTGAAGAAGAAGGTGACATGGGCGTATTTCTCGGTTTCCGCGCAATGGAACTGGGTCATGCCGGCGTCGCTGATGACTCTGGCGACCGGCGTCACGACATCGTGGGGGGGAAAGGCGACGGCGACGGGCAGGCCTTCCTCGTACCGGGTCAACGTCGTCACGGGGACGTCGTTCGCAACGTTCCTGATGCGGGGGAAGGCGGAGAAGTCCGGCAGCGAGAGCGCCTCGGTCAGTTGTAGGCCGCGGTCGGAGCGGAAGTTGAAGAAGATGACGGCGTCGCCCGGCGCGATGCTACCGGAGGAGCGATCGTGTTCCACGACGGTTGGCAGGATGAATTCGTCGGTGATTCCGGCCGCGTATGCGTCGCGCACGGCCGCGGTCGCCGATGCGGAGACAGGGCCGATCCCTTCGACGATGGCGTCGTACGCGAGTTTTGTCCGGTCCCAACGATGATCGCGGTCCATCGCGAAATAGCGGCCACCGATGGACGCGATGCGCCCGACGCCTATTTCGGAGAGCGCCGTCTCAAGGTCGCCGATGAAACGTTCGGCGCTGTTCGGCGGGGTGTCGCGGCCGTCGGTGAACGCGTGGACAGCCACGCGCAGGAGGCCGCGGGACTTCGCGAGCTGAAGCAGGGGGATGAGATGGCGGGTGTGCGCATGGACGCCGCCGTCGCCGACCAGCCCGAGCAGATGCAGAACGCCGTTCCGTTCGACGCAGCCGTCGATGGCGGCAAGGAGCGCGGGATTCGCGGCGAACGACCCGTCCGCGATCGCCTTGTCGATGCGGGTGATCCACTGGTTGACGACGAACCCGGCGCCGAGGTTCAAGTGGCCGACTTCGGAATTGCCCATCTGACCGGCGGGCAGGCCGACATCCTCGCCGGAGCAGCGGAGGGTCGCGCGCGGGCACTCGGCGGAGAGCCGCGTCATCACGGGCGTCTTCGTCAGCAGCACGGCGTTGCCGAGCTCGTCGCGGCCGATGCCCCAGTCGTCGAGGATGACGAGCACGACCGGACGTTTCGGGGCGGATGATTCGGGGGTCGCCATGGGCACGGTCGGTTCTCCTTCGGACTCGGCTGAGCGCAGCCTGCGAGGCTCGGCTGATGGTCTCCTGAAGTATGCCCGGACCCGCGGAGTTTGCCGCTTCAGCCCCGGCGGCGAAAGGTCATGCGACAATGGCGGGCGGGCAAAATCGAGCAACCGAGAGTTGAGGAAGTGATATGGCCATGTATAACGTCACGCTGATCCCGGGCGACGGGATCGGCCCCGAGGTGGCAGAGGCCACGCGCCGCGTGCTTGAGGCGACGGGCCTCGCGTTCAACTGGGAGATGCGCGACGCGGGCATGACCGCGTTGGAGAAGCATGGCGACACGCTGCCCGAGGAGACGCTGGCGTCGATCCGGCGCAACAAGATCGGGTTGAAGGGGCCGATCACCACGCCGATCGGCGGCGGGTTCCGCAGCGTGAACGTCGGCCTGCGGCAGGCGCTGGGGCTGTACGCGAACCTGCGCCCGGGAAAGACGATCGAGGGCGTGCAAAGCGTCTTCATCGACATCGATCTGGTGATCGTGCGCGAGAATCTGGAGGGCATGTACTCGGGGGTCGAATTCGACACGGGCACGCCCGAGGCGGCGCAGGTGATCGCGAAGATAAACGAATTGAGCAGCAGGAAGGTCGATCCCGCGGCGGCGATCAGCATCAAGGTGATCACTCCGGAAGGATCGCGGCGGATCGTCCGGTTCGCCTTCGAATACGCCCGCGCGAATGGGCGGAAGAAGGTGACGATCGTCCACAAGGCGAACATCATGAAGTTCACCGACGGGCTGTTCCTCCGGATCGGGCAGGAGATCGCGGCGGAATACCCCGACATCGAGACGAACGACCGGATCGTCGACAACATGTGCATGCAGC
>JBPCRG010000235.1:0-9852 GCA_050997095.1 Thermomicrobiales bacterium
GAGCGAGATCCTCCGCAAAGTCGCCATCTACCTCCGTGGCGGCTCGAAGCTCGTGTGGCTTGTTCGGCCGCGCCAGCGAACCGTCACGGTCTTCAGCCCCGATCGTCCCGAACTCGTGCTGGCATCCACCGACATCCTCGACGGCGCCGACATGCTGCCCGGCTTCTCGCTGCCGCTCGCCAAGCTTTTCTCGTGGACCATCGCAGACGACCCGCAAATTGGGTAGTTCCCACCGCTATGCCCGCGTCACGTACTCCAGCAGCAGCTGGACGCCGTAGCCGGTGGCGCCTTTCGGGGTGTACGGGCCGGCTTTGGTCGTCCGGTTGCAGCCGGCGATGTCGAGGTGCGCCCACGGCAAACCCTCGGCGAAGTGCTGGATGAAGAGTGCCGCGGTGATCGCGCCGCCGCCACGGCCGCCGGTGTTCTTGATGTCGCCAATCTCGCCCTTGATCTGGTCCTCGAGCTCCTCGGTCAGCGGCATCCGCCAGACGCGCTCCCCCGCCTCCTTCGCCGCCCCCTCCAGCCGCGCCGCCAGGGCGTCGTCGTTGCAGAAGAGCCCGGCGGTGCCGTCGCCGAGGGCGACGACGACCGCGCCGGTCAACGTCGCGAGGTCGATCAACTCCTGGGCGCCCTGCCTGGCGGTGTAGACCAGCCCGTCGGCAAGCACCAGCCGACCTTCAGCGTCGGTCGAAAGCACCTCGATCGTGACGCCATTCATCGCGGTCAGGATGTCGCCCGGGCGGAAGGCCTCGCCGGAGATCATGTTCTCGGCCGCGCAGATCACGCCGTGGACGATGTGCGGACAGCCGACGGCCTTCAGCGCCGACATCGCGCCGAGCACCGCCGCGCCGCCGGCCATGTCGCCCTTCATCTCGAGCATGCCCTCGTAGGGCTTGATCGAGTAGCCACCGGTGTCGAAGGTGATGCACTTGCCGACCAGCCCGATCTGCCGGGTCTCCGCCGTGGCCGCCTCCGGCCGATAGGTGAGATGGATCAGTCGCGGCTCGACCGCGCTGCCCTTGCCCACGGCGCGGATCGCGCCCATGCCCTGCTCGTCCATCTCCTTCGGCCCGAGCACCCGCATCTCCAGCCCTTGGCCGGTCGCGACGCTCCGCGCCCGCTCGACCATCGTGACCGGGTTGAGCACGCTGGCCGGCTCGTTCGAGAGATCCCGCGCGAGCGCCACGCCGTCGGCGACCGCCGTGCCGCGGTCGATCGCGGCCTGGACGGACACCGCGTCGAGACCCTCCCGAGCGAGCGTCAGCGACCCAATCTCGCGCGGCTCAGGCTCGTCCCTGCGCGCCGCGCCGCGATAGGCGGCGAAGCGGTACGTCGTCAGCATTGCCCCCTCGACGATCGCCGCCGCGACCATCACCGGGTCGACGGGCGCTGCCACAGGGGGGAGGACAACCGTCACGTCCGAGGCGCCCGCGCCGCGCGCCGCCGAGACAGCGACGCCGGCCGCGCGACGGACGGATTCGGCGTCGAGCACCGCCAAAGACCCAAATCCGGCGAGGACGATCCGCCTCGCCGCCATCTTGCCGAGAGTGGGCACGAGCAGCGTCGTCCCCCGTTTCCCGGTGAACCGCGCGTCGGCGGCAAGCGCCCGCAATTGGCCTTCGAGCGCGTCGTCGATCCGCGCCATGTCGGGGTCGAAGGTGAGTTCGCCCTCTCCGCCCGCCATGGGAACGATCAACGCGTCCGTCGTCAGCCCGAACGGATCGGCCGCCTGGAATGAAATCTCCACGAGGTTGTCGCTCCCTGCTCCGCAATCGGACGGCGCGCCCGGCTCCGGACGTCTCGCCGCTCTTCAACCGGGGCATTCTCGCACCCGACGCCGAACGCGCCAACACACGACCGGGGCGGCCTCTCCCGATGTCGAAGAGGCCGCCCCGTCGAAGGCGCGGCTACGGCGCGGGCGAAACCCCGGCGCGGCTGCCGACGTACGCGCCGACTTGCACGAGCTCGGCGGCGAAGGCCTCCTTGTCGATCTGCATGCCGTTCAGGTAGGCGCTCCATCCCGCGCTGGACTTCGCATAGTGGACCGCGTCCTCGATCTCCTCGGCGGTCGCGCCGTTGAGTTGGGCGACGCCGGTGTGGAACTGAATGCAGTAGTCGCATTTGGTGATCGCCGAGATGCCGATGCCGATCAGCTCCCGGTATTTGTTCGGGATCGGTCCGTCGTCGAACTGGACCGTGCGGAAGAGCTTCCACTCCAGCTCCAGCGAGTTGTCCGGAACCAATTTGAAGAAGCTGGGCACGAGACCGAACATCTCGGTCATTTCGGCGTACACCTCGTCGCGCGTCATCGCCATGTCGATCTCCTTCTCGATCATGAGCATGTACATGCATGCTCTCCTGCCGACCGTTCACGGTCGCCCTGGTTGAACTTGGACAACGAGAACCTTCGTGCATCAGTGGTTCGTGCAACGTCATCTGTCGTCACCCAGATCGACGACGGTTGTCCCTGCGGTCGAGGAGATTCCTCGACTTTGCCTGCGGGCTGCGCTCGGAATGACGGGGCAGGGGGCGACGTGGAGCCGTCGAAAACGATGCCGATTGAACGTGCACAGACCACGCGGGGTCACGAGCGGGGGGCATCACCTCCTTCGTCGTCGCCCGCGACCCGGACACCGGCGCAGTGCATGCGGTGGCGCTGGATCCGGCCGTGCCGGATCTCGAAGAAATGGCTCTGGAACGAGGTGCACCGCGCTGCGTCCTGCCGGTCGCGCCACGAGAGGTCCCAGAGCAGCGCGATCTGCGGTCCCTCCCGCACGATCTGGGATCGCTCGATCGCGAAATGGTCGCGCCCGAAAAAGCTCTCGTGCAGCTCCCGCCGGTCGGCGGCGGAGGAGACGACGCCGTCCCAACCGGGCACGTGCGCCTCCCAAACCGCGTCGTCGGCGTAGAGTGCGGCGACGCCCGCGAGATCCTGCGCCGCCATCCGGTCCAGGAACCGCTCGATCACGGTCGCCGACATTGTGGTCTCGCTCATCTCAACGTCCTTTCTTTGGCCGCGGGGCTGCTTCGGCATCCGCGCCGACCGGGGGTCTCAGCCTTTGACGTAGGCGAACTTCTCGGCAACCTTGCCGTCGCGGACGCGGAAGAGGTCGATCCCGCGGATGTGGCCTTCCCCCCATGAGTACCGCCACTGCACGATGCAGCGGTCGCCGCAGACGATGATCTCCTCGGCGTCGAAGCGGGCCCGTGGCGAGTTCGCGAGCATCCGCATCCAGAAGGCGCGGATCGCGCGTTGGCCGACGAAGCGTTCGCCATCCGGCCCGGGCGACGTGTTCTCGAAGACGCAGTCGTCGGTCATCAGCGCCATCACGGCGTCGACGTCGTGGCGGTTCAAGGCGTCGTTGAACTCGTCGATCACGCGGGCGGTGTCCGTGCCCACGGCGGTTGTCGTCGTCATCTCACGTGACTCCCTTCTCGTCGGCGTCGCGCCCATCCACCGGCGCTGACGACAGAGTAGGGAGTGGTCGGAGGGCGCGCATCGGGGGAACCTCCCATCGGCGCCTACCAATGTTCGGGAGCAGCGGGGAAGGACTGCGATGGGAGGTTCGCGCATGAAGGGTGTCGCACAAACACACGTGGCCTGTGCACCGTCATGTGTTGTCGGCTCGATTGACGGCGGTTCTCTCTCCGCTCGAAGGGATTCCTCGACTCCGCCTGCGGGCTCCGCTCAGAATGACGGGGGTGGGGCGCCGCGTCGTCGCTCGACACCGAGATCGAGGACGACGAGATTCTTCCTTCGTCAGAATGACAGGTGGAGCGCGGCTCCTCCGCCGTCATTCCAATGCGTGAAGAATCTGGTGGTCCCCGGTCACATCCATTCCGTTTGTCGGTGGGAGATTTACCGGGCGAGACCATGGCGGTGGGCGAAGTCGACGGCGGCGGCGCGGTTGTCGATCTCGGCCTTCGTGAAGATGTGGGTGAGGTGGTTGGTCACCGTTTTTTCGGAGATGCCGAGCCGCGCACCGATCTCCCGATTGGTCATGCCCTTCGCGACGAGCGCGATCACCTCGACCTCGCGCCCGGAAAGACCGGCCGGATGCGTCGGCGGTTTTCCAGCCGGCTGCATCGACCCGAAATGGCGGGCCTCCTCGACCATGCCGAGGGCGCGCAACCGTGCGGCCGCCTCCGCCAGCGCCACGTCGTCGCCAGGGAGGACGGCCCGCTCCGCCTGGGTCAGCGCCAGTTCCGGACGGATGCCGCCGCGGACCGCAAGCGTCGCCGCCTCCGCGAAATGACGCTGCGCGGCCTTTCGATCGCCCTGCACGCCGGAGAGCATGCCCAGCACCCGGTCCATCAGCACCCAATGATGCTGCCCGGCGTGCGGGAGGAGGAGCGGGTAGACCCGTCGCGCCGCAGCCGCGTCGGCCGTGCGCGCGGCGACGATGCCAAGGTGCGCCAGCGCCGGACCCCGCGGCAACGACCCCGCGGGCAGCGCGTCGACAAGCCGCCAGGTCTCCTCTCCGGCGGCGAGCGCAGCTTCACGATCGCCGTGGGCAAGATATGCCGATGCCAGGACGCCCAGGTACCAGGGCAGCGTGGCGTCGCCGATCGACCGGAATCCGGCGATCGCCGATTCCAGCTTCGCGACCGCGTCGTCCACCTCGCCGAGCCGCAGATGGATCATCCCGTCCAGCTGGTTCAGAAACGCCCGGGGCTCGGGACTGTCAACCCGCCCGACATCGGCCATCGCCTCCGCGATCAGCCCGCGCGCGACCGTCCAATTGCCGCGGGCCATCGCGATGTTGGCCAGCCACGGCCGCACATGCCGCATCGAGAACGGATCGCCCGATCGCCCGCCGAACTCCAGGCGTCGTCTGGCGAACCGTTCGGATGCGTCGAGGTCGCCGATCCAATAGGCATGGTTGGCGAGCGAACCGGCGATCTCGGCCGCGAGATCGAGCCGGTGGACGCCGACGGCAAGCGGCAGCCCGGGTTCGAGCATCTCCCTCCCGCCGGGCAGATCGCCCATGCGCATGAGCGACTGGGCGAGGGCGAGCCGAGCGCCAGCCTCCAGGGCGGGATTGCCGACGTCGCGGGCGGCCAGGTCGATTGCCTGCCGACCGATCCTGACGGCTTCGTCGTACCTACCCGTCCCGGTTCCAAGCACCGAACCGAGTTCGACCAGCACGGCGGCGAGGTCGCGGTCGCGAATCGGACCCGCGGGAAGACTCTCCCAGATCGCCACGGAGGCGCGGAACGATTCGATCGCCGCGTCCTGCTCCTCGCGCCGCGCCCGTGCCACGCCGATCCGATGGAGCGCCTGAGCGACGCCCGTGCGATCACCCGCCGCCATGAAGCGATCTTCGGCCTGCCGATAGGCGTCCAAGGCGGCGCCCTGTCCCGAGAACATCCGGGCGTCGCCGAGGCTGAGCCATGCGTCGCCGGCCGCCGCGCGGGTCGGCGACAGCTCGATCACGATCCCCCACGCGGCGGCGCTCTCGTCGAAGGCATGCGACGCGAGCGCGACGACAGCCAGGCGCCCCGCGACCTCCGCCGCGCGCAGCCATTGACGGGCAGATCGCAAATGGTGCACCCGGGTGGAGAGCAGCGCCGCGACGTCGTCCGCCCGCGCCAGCCTTCCGTACGCATCCGCCAAAGCGGCGTGCATCGCCCGTCGCCGAGAGGGCGGGATGGCCTGCGCGATCGCCTCGCGCAGGCGGTCATGGACGAAGACGTAGTCCGAGGCCATCGGTTGAGACGCGAACTCGGCGGCCCCGACCTCAAGGAGCAGCCCGTCGGTCACCGCCAGATCCAGATCCTCCCCGACGATCTCCGCGCCAAAACCGCAGGCCGACGCGAGCAGATCGACCGAGACCTCCCTCCCGGCGAGCGCCGCCCATTGCAGCGTCTCCAGGGCGCGCCCGGGCAGACGGGACGCCCGATCGCGAATGATCGATCCCGCATCGCCCGGTCGCGCCGAGTTCGCCCGCCAATCCGGATTCGCCGCATCCCCGCGCGCGAGGGCCCGGACGAACTCTTCGGCCAGGAACGGATTGCCCTCGCTCACGGCATGCACCGAACCCACAATCTCCGGCTGCTCCCCCCCATCAAGCTCGCGACGAGCGCGCCGGTCTCCCGCTCCTCGAAGCGGCGGAGATGTATCTCGGTGAGCAGACGTTTGCGGTCGAATTCGGCGCGCGTGCGCGCAAACTCCAGGTTCGGCTCCATCTCCTCGACGCGGGATGCGCCGACGATCAGGAGCGGAGCGTCCGCCAGTCGACCGGCGAGATAGCGCAGCAGTTGATTGCTGGAGGGATCGGACCATTGCAGATCGTCAAATCCGACGATCACCGGTTGCCGCCGGGCGAGCGCCGCGATCGCGTCGCGGATCGCCTCGAAAAGCCGGATCCGGCGCCGCTCCATCCCTCCCGTGGCGGGAGAGGGGTCCGGGTCCTCGGAATCCAGCAGCAGCGCGCGCAACTCCTGCCCGGCGGACTTCCCGGCGTCCGTGCCCGAAAGCGACGCGGCGAGGTTGATCCACGGCATGTACGGCGGCATCCCCCGTTCGTCCAGACATCGGCCGACGACGGCCAACGCCCCGCGTCTCAGGCCGTCGGCCAGCGCCTCGGTCAGCAGTCGAGTCTTTCCGATCCCCGCCTCGCCCACAATGAGGACGACGCGCAGGCCCTCCGTTCTCGAGACCTCGAGCGCGTTGGCGATGAGGTCGAGTTCCCGGCCCCGACCGATCAGGACCGTGCGGCCCACATTCGCCGCGACAACCTCGGCGACGCGCCCGCGCTCCATACGGCGCGCGACGCCCGCATCCTCCGCCGGATCCTGAACGCCCATGGGCCACCCCGCAGCTCGTCCCCGCGGCCCGGGGCGCGGGACGATCACGACCAGATGGATGACGTGTTCACAAGATCACTGTGTCTAGGATAACAAACAACCTTGGGCCTTTGCTTCTCCCGTCCCTCAATCAGCCCTACTGGACGATAATCCGCCCGGTCATCTGCGGGTGGATCGAGCAGGCGTAGTCATAGGTCCCCGGCGCGGCGAAGGTGTACAGGAATGTGCCGCCGGTGGCGAGCGGGCCCGAGTCGAAGATCTGTGCGCCGTTCGCCGACCCGACGATCTCGTGCTCGGCCGCGCCGGTGTTGACCCAGAGCACCGTCGCGCCAGCGTTGACCGTCAGCGTCGCCGGCTCGAACCCGAAGTCGAAGACGCGCACGATCAACTCGGTGGTGTCGGCGCCGGCCGCGGGCGGCGGGGTCGCGGCATCGCCGCAGATCGGCTCCTGAACGTCGGCGGTGTCGACGCGGACCGGTTTCGCCCCCGCCGTGACGCGAAGCACCGAGCCCTGGCCGTTGTTCGCGCCGGTGCCGGGTTCGCTGACGTAGAACGCCCCGTCGGGACCGATCCCCAATCCGATCGGCAGGTTGATGCCGCTGGCAACGACCTCCAGGGTTTCGGCGCCGATCTGCTTGACCAACCGCCCCGACCCCTGAACGGAGAAAGGCGCCCGCCCTCGGCTCTTCGAGTACTCCGTCGCGTACAGCGTCCCGTCCGCGTCGACGGCGATCGCAGAAACCATCGTCAGCCCTTTCCAGACCGTCGCGATCGAACCGTCGGCGCCCACCTTCATCACGGCGGCCCCCTTGTCGGCAAAGGGCGCGGCGGAGAAGAAGCCGACATAGACTCCGCGATCGGCAGCGGCGGCGATCGTGGTGGGACCCTGATTGTCCACCGAGAAGTCGGCCTTGCGCGTCACCGTGCCGTCCAGCGAAACGGAAAGCAGCTGCCCGCTGTTGCGCTCCACAATCCAGAGCGACTTGCCGTCGGACGCGGGGATCATCTGGGGGAAGACGCCCTCGGGGTCGGCGTCGGCCGTCGGCGGCGCGGCGACGGGGTTGTCCTGCACCCATTGTCCGAGGTCGGCGAGCAGCGTGGCCGTGCCGTCGGCGTCGATGCGATAGACGCCGTTGGCCATGCCGGGGTTGCCGTGGGCCGCGCCGCCGCCGGAGACGAGCACGAAGCGCGCATCGCCCGCGAACGCGACCGCCGATGCGCCAAGCACCTCGCCGGTGGCCGAGATCGCGGAGGGCAAACCGACAGCCACGGCCACCGGGCAGCGGTTCTGGATCGACGCCACCGCCGCCGTCGGCCCGCCGCCATACGGCCCGACCGGAGGCGCGACCCCCGCGCCCTCGCCCGCCGCGGCCTCGCCGCCGGAACCGGCCTCGGCGACCAGCATCCCGCCGTCGGGGCCCCACGCGACCCCGCGCGGATTGGTCAGTCCCCCCGCGGCCACCTCGACGCCCCCCGCATCCTGGGCGCGCGCCGCGCCGAGCGGAGCGGTCGAGAGGGAGGCGACGATCGCCATGAGGCAGAGTCGAAAGGCGACGCTCGATGCACGGCTCATATCCGCTCTCCCCACGTCCTCGCCCCTACGGGGTCGTTTCCGCCAGATATCGCAGCACAGTTTGGACCATCACCTCCATGCCGCCGCTCATCGCCTCCTCGTCGAAGTCGAAGCGCGGGTGATGGTGTCCCCACGTGAAGCCCTTCTCCGGATTCTGGCTGCCGACGAAATAAAACGCGCCGGGCACGCGCTCCAGAAAGTAGCTGAAATCCTCCGCGCCCATCTGCAGCGCGGGCGTGTTCACGCGCTCCGGACCGACGACCCCGACGGCGACGTCGCGGACCAGATCCACCATCGCCGCGTCGTTGACGGTCGGCGGGTAGCCGGGTTGGTGGGTGTATTCGACCTCCGCGCGCATCGCGCCCGCGATCCCGCGCACGATCGCCTCGACCCGCTCCGCCAGATGGATCCGCACCTCGGGGTTGAAGGAGCGCAGCGTGCCCCGCAGTTCCGCCGTGTCCGGGATCACGTTGGAGGCGTCTCCCGCGATCAGCGCGCCGACGGTCACCACGGCCGGTTCGGTCGGATCGACCTCGCGCGACACGATCGTCTGCAGCGCAACGACGATCTGCGCGCCGACCGCGATCGGATCGATGGTCTCGTGCGGGTGCGCGCCGTGCCCGCCCTTGCCCTTGATCACCGCCGAGAAGCGGTCGGCGGCGGCCATCGCCGGGCCGGGCCGCAGCGAGATCACACCGACCGGGGCGCCTTGGTCGATGTGCATCCCGAACGCGGCGTCGACCTTGGGATCGTCGAGCACGCCCTGCTCGATCATCACCCGCGCGCCGCCGCCCCCTTCCTCCGCCGGCTGGAAGAGCACCTTGACCGTGCCCGCGAACTGGTCCCGGCGGTCGAGCAGCAGCCGACTGATCCCCAGCAGCATCGCGGTGTGCGCGTCGTGCCCGCAGGCATGCATCAGGCCCGGCTTCCGCGAGCGGTAATCGACGTCGTTCTCCTCGGTGATCGGCAGCGCGTCCATGTCGGCGCGCACGAGCACGACCTTGCCGGCTCCCGCTCCCTCGCCGGACGCCGTGCCGCGGATCAACCCGGTGACCCCCGTCGTCGCGATGCCGGTGCGGACGTCCTCCACGCCGAGCGACCGCAAGCGCTCGGCGACGATCTTCGCTGTCTGGAATTCCTGGAACCCCATCTCCGGGTTCTCGTGGAAATGGCGGCGGTCGGCGATCACGCTCGGCAGCAGCTCGTCGATGTCCGCGCGAAGTTTGGGTGGGCTCATGACCATCTCGATGTTCGCTCCCGTGCCTCTCGGCGGTTCGTCGCGATTCCTACGCCTCCGCGAAGTATCGCAGGACCGTCCGCGTCATCGTCTCGACGCCGATCGCCATGGCCTCTTCGTCGATGTCGAACCGCGCGTGGTGGTGGCCCCAGACGAACCCCTTCTCCGGGTTGCGGCTGCCGACGAAATAGAAGCAGCCGGGGGCCCGGTCCAGGAATTCGCTCATGTCCTC
>JBPCRG010000303.1:0-8900 GCA_050997095.1 Thermomicrobiales bacterium
GGACCAGACTGCGGAGCGTCGCGGCCGACGCGCGCAGACGCGATTCGGCGTCGGGCGGCAGGCGATGCCGAGCGACGGTCACGACCGGAAACGGACCGCCGCTTCGGCGCGGGGATCGTGGGCGGAAAGGGTGGGAAGCATGGCATGGTGTATCATCGCGAGAGCTTTCTTGACGGTTCCGGTCACGACTTGAGCCGGACGGTCGCCAGCGACGGCAACGCGGCCTTGACGCCGTCGACGTGACCCCCAGCCGCAATCCGGAGCCTATGCCTCACGAGCAAGCAACGTCCCCCGAGAACGACACGGCCCCGACCCTCGCCTGCCCCACGTGCGGGGCGCCCGCGGATCCCGGCCATCTCTACTGTGCCCGCTGCGGCACCCCTTTGCAAGCGGCGATCTTCGGCGCCGCCGAGCGCCGCCGCCTCGGCGGGACCCGCTGGTCGCAGGTGGCGAACGAGACCCCGTCGACGGAAACCGTCTCGCCTCTGCAGGAATCGACGCCGGTGCCGCGCAAGCGCAGACGTCGGCGGCCATGGCGTCGGCGCCCGTGGGTCGTCGTGCCGTTGGCGGTGCTGCTGCTGCTTGGAATCGTGGCCGGGACCGCGGCGTACCGGGCGCAATCGACGATCGGCGACCTCAAGACCGTCGACTCGCCGCCCGCGAAGGTCAGCGACGCGACGACCGGAGACGACCATCTTCCGGCCGGGTTGACGTTCGACTCGGCTCCGGCCGAGCAGGCGCTCGTCGCCGCGGGCGTCAAGACGCCCGGCGGGTCGGGACTGCTCGGAAAGTTCAGGGAGACCGCGTCGAACGTCTCCGATCTCGCCGCGGGGGCGGCGATCGCGGCCGGGGTCAAGGATCCGTCCAAGAGCGCGATGAACATCCTGATCATGGGCGTCGATGCGCGCCCCGGCGCGCCGATCGATTTCGGCGTGCGCCCCGACGCCCTGATGGTGCTCCACCTCGACCCGCAATCGGGGGTCTGCCGCGGGCTGGCGGTGCCGCGGGACACGCTCACCCTGCTGCCCGGCTACGGCATGACCAAGATCAGCCACGCGCTGATGGTCGGCGGCCTCCAGTACCAGCAACTGATCGTCGAGCAACTGCTCGGTGTGAAGATCGACCGCTATGCTCTGATCGACTTCGCGGGATCCCAGAAGATGGTCGACGCGGTCGGCGGCGTCTCGGTCACGGTGCCGAAGGCGATCGTCCAGAACGGGCAGGTGCTCTTCAAGGACGGTCCCCAAGTCTTCCACGGGGATCAGGCGTTGGCCTACGCGCGGTACCGCGGGGGCGACGACGTCGACGTCGGTCGGGTGCGCCGGCAGCAGCAGATCATCCAGGGTCTGACCAAGAAGGACAGGAACCGCAACGCCGCCACCGATGTGAGGGACCTTTTGCCCGCGCTCTCCAGCCATGTACGGACCAATCTGACTCCGGCGGAGCTGGTTTCGCTCGCCGATCAGTACCGCTCCTCCTGCGGCGAGAAATCGCTCGTCGTGGACACCCTCGGCGGGGACGTGGTCCAGCCGGCGACACCCGATCCGCTCTATCATCAGCCGCTCGCATACGTGCAGGTCGAGCCGTCGGTCGTGAAGGCCAAGGTGGCCGCGTTGACGGCTCCATAGGCGTCATGGGTTCCACAATTCCCGAACGCGTCTCCCCGATCACAACGAATTGGCCTTGTGCCCGCGGCGCCGGCCCCTAAGATCGAGACGGGGACCGCTTGGCCATCCAGGCGGTCATTCCGTCCTTTCAGATGGACGCCTCAACTGCGCAGATCGATCCGGCGAAATGGCCGGGGTCGATGAGGGGAATGACCGATGTCCGAGAACGAGGTTGTCAACGCCTATCTCTCCGGCCGCATCGATCGGCGGGAGTTCGTCCGCAGAGTGACGATGGCCGGCGTCTCGACCGCCGCGGCACTCGCCTACGCCCAGATGTTGGCCTCACCGGCGTCCGCGGCGACGGCGGTGAAGGGCGTGCACGGCTTCGAAGCCCGCTTTCAGAGCTACACCAAGGACGCGGACGCGGACGGTTTGACCGACGACGAGGAGACATCCCTCGGCACGGATCCGAACAATCCGGATACCGATGGCGACGGTGTGGCAGACGGCGAAGAGGTCGATTGCGGCTCCCGACCCCTTGGACCCGAACAGCAAGTGCGGGGGGACGACAGGCGGAGGCACCGGTGGGACGTCTGGCGGCACGACCGCGGGAACGACCCGGCTGCCGACCACCAGCGTCGCCCCCGGGCGTCCTGAGGGCGCCTCGCGGCTCGCTCCGCTTGCCGCCGCCCGCGCAGGTCTCGCGTTTCTCGGCCGAAGTCTGAAACGGCGGTCGCAAACCAAGGTCTAAGCACGTCGTGATAAGCAGGTCGTAGAATGGTGGGCGAGGAGGAGCCCCGCCGTGATCCGTGTCATCAGGAGTAGCGACTGCCACGAGCCCGAACCATGATTCGCGCGACACGCCAGGCGAGTGGGCCGGACCATCGCCGCGCGTGATCTCGGCACATTCATCGGACCAGGATCGGCGTGGAGCGGGCGATGGATGCACGCCGCGATGAGCCGTCTTCGGTAACGCCGGAGACGAAGCGCCGTGACGGCGGGGCCGTCGTCTGGGGCGCGCTGGCCGCGGCGGCGGCGTTGGCGGCCGGGCTGGCCGCGCTCCTCGCCTGCCTCGTTTGGCGCGCCCAGCTGGGGGCGCGGCCCCAGCCCATGCTGCCCGAGTTGCAGGCGCGGTCGGAGATGCTCCACGACTGCCTCTCCGCCGCGCGCACGAGCGCCGAGGCAACCGCCTGCGGGCGGATCACCAGCCTCCCGGCGGCGAGTCCGCCGTGGCCGACCACGCACGTCGGGTGGATGGCCACAGCAGCCGTGATGATTATGGGGCGATCGCTTGTCGTTTGGGGGCGCGGTGACGGGCGCTGGACGAGGTAGCCAGCCGGACGGGCCTAGTTGCGTGCTCTCGAATCCGCGCGACGTCGGCGGAGCAAACCACTCCCGTAAGGCATAGCGCAAAGGATCAAGAGCTCAGCGTTCAGGTGGCAGGCGCCAAGTTGGGAGCTGAAGTGGCTGTTTGAACCTCCTGCGCTGATGGAGTCGCTTCAGTTCGACATCGCCCATCTGAGACGACATGAGCCGGCTGCGGTCTTCATCTCAGTTGGCGTCCGACGCGATGCCTGACGCCTCGGTCGGATGTTCCAGTCCTGATCGAATCAGCACGAACAAAGCGCGGAGCTTCTCTTCCGACTCTTTGCGCAGCACGTCCAGCGGAATGCCGATCTCGGTCTTTTTGAGGTCGTCGGCTTGCCGTCGGTTTGGATCGACTTGCAGGATCGCGGCTCGAATGCTCCGATTGATCTCCGCCTCGCGCAGCGCTTGGTGATAGCGGCCAAGGCTCACCCAAAGAAATTCACCGTCCAGAGTGATTGGCGAGCCAGGAACCTCCGGTGGCGCGATCCATACGCGCACGGACCGTTCGTCGCCCCGCACCCATGACTTCACTGCAAAGCCCGTCGCTTCTGCGGTGGATAGGATCATTTGCGCCGTAGGGCGGAGGTCCTCAGCGATGCGGCGAATGAACTCGTCGCTGCCAATCGGCTCCCATGTCGTCGATGTCCGCACGCCGCCCTTTGCGGCCCGCGCTTGCTCCGTTTGGCCAATGACGCGCGGGACCAATGTGCGGGGGCCGTCCGCTTCGGCTGCGGCAAACTGCCGGATCTCGACCGCCAAAACTTCGGTCGGCGAGAGGTGCCGGTTCAGGAATTCCACGATCCGCCGCAGCGAGGGCGGGATAGTGTCGCCCACAAACAACAACCGGATCCGCCCGTCGGCGAGGTTTGTTTTGGCGAGCTGCCAGAATGCCTCTTCATCGCTTTCCCCGCCGATCAGCGTCGCGAGCTCGCGGGCCGGATCAAGATGGGCAGAAGTGCAGCGACGCGCGAACTCCTCACGCATCCGGTCGACGGGCCAATATTCTGTCGCGTTCGCGGCATAGTCGAGCATCTGCGCGACGACTTCTCGACGGGCGCGGGTGTCGGTTGCGCGCTTGACCTCGACAAACGTCGGAACCGCGTCTTGATCGAGAAAGAGGTGATCGAGCGACCACCAATCGCTCGCTTCCTTCTGGGCGGGAACGCCCATCTCGCGCTGGATGAGCAACCAGCGCCGTGGATCGCCCGGGTTGATCTGATCGCCCGCCAGCAAGTCAGGGTGCGTTACGAGATGGCGTTGCAGTATCGCTTCTGAGGCATAGGCCTGAGACACCATCTTGGTGAGCGAATTGTCGTCATTGAGCAAAAAGATGCCTGATTCCACCTCGAAGTCCCCCTTCCACATCTACGCAAGCGATGCTTGGCGTGCGTGTCGAAGCAGAGTTGGTAAAGTCCATCGTAGAATATCGGGAAACGGGAGGACCCGCCATGCCGAAGCTGATCCGATTGGAGTTGACCCCGGCCGACCGAGACGAGCTGGAGCGGCGGTTGCGCACGCGCACCATCGCGCATCGGGAGCATGAGCGGCTGGCGATGATCCGCGCCGTCGGCGACGGGGCCACCATTCCCCAGGCGGCGCGGGCGCTGGGCGTCCACGAGCAGACCGTGCGCGCGTTCGTCGCGCGCTTCGCGGCCGAGGGCTTCGCCGGTCTGACGGATCGCCCTCGCCCCGGGCGGCCGCCCCGCTTGACGGACGCCGATCTCGCCGCGGTCGAGGCGCGGCTGGATGCGGACGCCGCCGGCGGCGTCCGGATCTGGACCGCTCCCCAATTGGCGGCGTGGCTGGCCGAGGAGCGCGGGGTGCGGATCTCGGCCGCGCACCTGGGTGCCCGGCTCAAGACCCGCGGGTTTCGCTGGAAGCGGACCCGACGAGCGACGCCCCACAAGCAGCCGGACCCGGACCGCCAGGAGGACGCCGCCGCCGACCTGGCGCTTTTGCGCTTTATGCAGGGCCTCGCCGACCTGGAGGTGATCGACGTGCTTCATCTGGACGAGAGCGGGTTCGCCCCGACGTTGCCCACGAGCTCCACCTAAGCGCGCGTCGGCGCGCGGGCGCTGGTCTGGGACGAGCCGCCCCAGGGACGCCGCCTCAACGTGCTGGGCGCGCTGGCGGTGGGCGGGGCGAACCCGGGGTTGGTCTGGACCAGCCCGGCGGGCCGGTTGGATAGCGCGGCGGTGCTGGAGTTCCTCTGGCGGGAGGTGGCCGGACTGCCGGCGCCGCCCGACCGGTTGCCGACCGAGTTCCGGCGGGCGCGGCCCTGCGCGATCGTGCTCGACAATTATTCCGTGCATCGCGGCGGCGTCGTCAAAGCGGCGCTGGCGGACCTGGAGCGGGTTTGCGTCGGCTTGCACTTCCTGCCCCCGCACATTCCCGAGTTGAACCGGATCGAATCGCTCTGGCGGCACCTCAAACATGAGGAGCCGCCGATCCGCAGCCATCAGAAGCTGGAGGGGTTGCGGACGGCGGTCGCCGCCGCCTTGGATCGGCATGCCGTCCCCGGAACCATCAACGGCGGTTCAACGACGAACGGACCCGAGGCTGCTGAGAGCGACCGGCAATAGGCTGGCGTGTCGGCCCAGCCGGAAAGCGCCAGCGCGGGAATCCAGGCTTTCTTTCGGCCTTTTTGAAACGGATGGTTTGCAACGAAGGATGTTTCAGAGAGCCTATTGCCGGTCGCTATTAGACGGCAGTCCCATCGACGAAATCAGCGGACGCCGACGATCGCTCGTCGGCGTTCCTGCGCGCGCCGTGCCGGAACGGTCAGGACCAGTTGATGAGCATGATTCGCTCCCTGCCGGTCAACGGTTCGCGCCCGGCGGCGGCGTCGAGCTTCAGGAATGAGCGGACGAGGTTGACGCTCTCCGGATCTTGCCTTGACGTCCTGAGATCGAACCCGACGACCGCCGAGCGCCGCAGCCCGCGCAGGGCGCCGCCCAGCAACGTCGCCGTCAATGGATCCAAATCGGTGCGGAGGCCCCGCCGCGGGCAGAAGTCGGGGGATCGCCAGTCGTCGGCGCAGCCAGGCGTGCGCGGCATCGAGGTCGCCGGCCATGGGACGGCGACCCTCGTCGCCGCCAGAATCCGCGAGGGGCCGACCGTCGGCCAAGGCGTCGAGATCGATCTCGACGATGCCATCCAGGTGGATGGTCAGGGGCGCCGCCAAAGCCTCGACCAGGGTGAAGCGGTAGGGGAGGACGGCAGGCCGCTGCCGGGGGCCGTAGCCAAGCCGCTGTTCGAGCGGGCTCTCCGCGCCCTCCGTCGCGACGCCTGGAGCGAACCGGATCACGCGCAGCGAGCCGGCGAGCGGACGACTTCGGGCGATCACGAACCGCGGGCCGTCCGCGGCCGAGCAGGTCACGATGAGAAGCGTCAGCGAGGGACGGCCAAGGAGCAGTTGCGCCTTGCCGGGAGCCGGGCGGAGCAGTTCCGTGACGAGGCCGAGTCAGTTGGCCGTTTCGCCGGTCATGCACGCCGCCGCCGTCCGGAGCGCCGCCGCCGCGCCGCCGCGGTCCTCACGCGCGAAGCGAAGGACGCCGTGCAGCCTGCGCGGGACTTGGGCGACTAGCCGTCGGACGACGAACCGC
The DNA here is from genome assembly GCA_050997095.1 of Thermomicrobiales bacterium. Taxonomy (GTDB): domain Bacteria; phylum Chloroflexota; class Chloroflexia; order Thermomicrobiales; family UBA6265; genus JBPCRG01. The sequence goes on from JBPCRG010000303.1 coordinate 6,581, forward strand.
TTGGTCAGCACTCTGCCGTGGTCGGCGTAGGCCCCGAGGAAGAACCTCGCCTCGGCGACTCCCCGTCCGTATCCGCGCCGGATGAGGTCGCGGCGGGACGCGGGCCCGGACGCCAACGTGAGCCGGACGGCGGGATCGCAGCGCGTGAGCATCCCGCGCCAGGCGAGTCGGCGGTTGACCGCGATCTCCTCGCCCGCCGCGTCCTCCTCCGGAAATCCGCCGAGTTCCGTCAGCATCGCCCGTGAATACGAGCATCACCGTGGGGTGGTCGAGATCACCCCGCGCTCGGCTGGACGCCGGGCGCTGTAGGCGATCCACTGCAGCGCCCGATTCGATGCCGGGCGGCAGTCCGGCGAGACGGAGCCGCCGACCGACGCGTAGCCCTCCCGATGGGCGCGGAGCATCGCGGCCAGGCTTCCGTCCGCGAAGGTCAATTCGCCCGGCAGAAACGCGACGAAGGGGGCGGACGACGCCGCGAGTCCGGCGTTCCGCGCCGAGCCTGGCGTGCCGAAGTGGGTCACGTGCCGCAGAGAGACGTTCTGGGGCAGGTTCCAACCCTCCAGCCCCATGTCTGTGCCGTCCGGAGCCACGACGACGACCTCGAAGCGTTCGTCGATCCGTTGCGCGATCGCCGATTGAATGGAACGACGAGCGGAAATCGGGTTGGTGCCGACGAGCACGATCAGCGCGAACGCGAACTCCGGGCCGACCGATCCACCGCGAGATTCGACGGTCTCGGCATGGATGAACGCCGACGTCGCTGCCCCGGCCACGACCGGCAAGTTCTCCGGCCGACTCAGCCAAGGTCGGAGGTCGCTTTCCGCAGGGGCGTGGAGGATGGGGCTGTAGTCCGGCCAGAACCGGCAATCCGGGTCGGCCTGCCGGTACTTTTCGAACCGAGCCCGCCGATGCTCGTCCGAGGTCATCGCGAGGTGCTGGATCCGAATCGTCGTCCGCATATGGGCGTTGCGCGGCGTGCCGACCGGAACCGGGGCGAAGTGCAGGCGGTCGTCGGGGAATCGCTGACCATGCTGGAACGCGAAAAGGCGCCAGACCCAGAGCGGCTGGTCGGCATAACGCATTTCGTCGCCGACCCCGTCCGCCTCGGCCATCGCGTGGCAGGGGAGGCCGTAGGCCAGTCCGGGCAGGGCGTCGGTCGGGAGGAAGCGGCGGATCGCGGCCCCGTCCCCGGCGTCGATCCGCTCGTCGGCGTCGAGCGAAGGAATCCACTCCGGGCGGAGGAGGGCGGCGGCCCGCAGCAGGCGATTGCGGTTGACCGCATCGTTCCAGCCCCCATATCCAGTCCGCCGGGGATTGCGCAGCAGGGTCGCGACGAGGGGCGATCGGGCGAGGATCTCCGCCGTGACGTCGGTGCTGCCGTCGTCGAGCGCCACGACCGCATCGCAGAACCCGCCCACTGACTCGAAACAGCCCGGCAGGTCGCGGGCCTCGTTCTGGGCCGGCAGCAGGCAGACGAGCGACGGCGGATCCGCCGCGGGAGGGTGGTCCGATCTCACCGAGCTGTAGCCAATCCCGTCTCGTGGAGCGCAGCGTGCGGCGACGATTGTGAAGAATACACCCGCGTCATCGGTTGGGGCGTCGCGGCGGCAATAGGTGGACGTCGTGCCCGGTCGCCGCGCCGGCGCAAGGCGCGAAAATCGCCCGATGCGGACGCGCCCTGCATCGACTGCGGTAGGCTTGCGGACGAAATCTGTCGCCCCTTCGAGGCTTGCGTGAAGGACGTGCCATAGCGATGCGATCGAGATGTCAAGCGGCGCCGCGACGATGGTGGCTGGTTCTCGCGGCCGTTTGCGCGCTGACGGTCGGGACGCTCCTGTCTCCGATGGCGGCGACGGCGGCGGAGCCGGTGCAGGGTGAACGGGTGCCGGGATCCGAATGCGCGGCCGTGGCCCGGCCCTTCTCCTTCTTCGGGATGCTCGTCTCCACGCCCCCATCGTCCGATCCGCATGTCGCTCCCACGTCGGCGCCCGCGGGAGCGCCCGCGGATCCGGCGACGGCCGAGGCGGTCACGTCGGCGATGATGCAGGTGCTCGCCTGCACGAACACCGGCGAGGTGCTGCGTGCGTTCTCCCTGTTCGACGACGCCTACCTGCGGCGGATCATCGATCCGAGCGGAAAGCTGACGCCGGAGATCGCGAACGCCTTCGCCGCATCGCTGGCCACGCCGACCGTCGTCGACGAGGGGCTGGACGTGCGGCTGGTCAAGATCCATGCGATCACGGTCGGCGACGACGGCCTGGTCGCGGTCGTCGTCGAATCGGACGGCGGCGTCAACGATCGCAAAGGCACCGAAACCGAC
>JBPCRG010000317.1:0-3665 GCA_050997095.1 Thermomicrobiales bacterium
GTGTCCGCCAGGGTCTTCTCGACAGAGGCGACGTTGTCCGGGGTGACGAGGATCGTCGGCACCGAGGTCTCCTTCTCCACCGTCTCACCCTTCAGATGCCGCCAGGCGACGTCCATCGAGTTGCGGCCCATCAAGACCGGCTGCTGCATCGAGGCGCCCCGCAGTTTGCCCTGCTTGATCAACTCGACCGACTCCGGGCTGCCGTCGAAGCCGACCAGGATCAAGTCGTTCTGCTTGCCGGAGTCCTCGATCCCCGTCAGCGCGCCGAGCGTCGCCTCGTCGTGCTGCGTGAAGAACCCGTGCGCGCCGGCGTTGGCGGTCAGCAGGTCGAGCGCCTGCTTCTGCGCCTCGGCGCGGGTGTAGTCCTTGCTTTGCAGGAACTGCACGATCTTGCCTCCCCCCTCCTCGACGGCGCGGGTGATGCCCTTCGTCCGGTTCTTGCCGTTCACCCGGGCTTGCGAGATCGCGATCATCACGACGTCCCCGCCCTTCCAGCCTTTGGCTTCCATCTCCTTCATCAAGACTTGGCCGGCCTGGTAGGCTCCGTCCTCGTTCGTCGAGATCACGAACGAGACATAATCGCCGGAATCCGTGCCGATGTCGCCGATGATCACCGGGATCTTGGCGGCGGCGGCGGCTTCGAGCACCGCCGGGCAGCTTGCGCTGTCGGTCGGCGAGATGATGATCACGTCGACCTTGCGGGTGATCGCGTCCTGCGCGTTCTGCAGCTGGGTCTGGGCGCTGTTCCGCGAGTCGTAGTCGGTCACGTCGATCTTGGTCTTGTTCTCAAGCGCGAGCTGGGCGGCCTTCTGCTTGATGCCGTCGGAGAGGTATTTCCAGAAGGGCACGTTCAGCCCCGGCGTGATGTACGCGATCTGATACGTCTTGTCCTGGGCGAACGCCAGCGTCGGCAGCGAGAGAGCGGCGGGAACCGCCAATCCGATCGCGGCCGCCTGCTTCAGCGCCTGGCGTCGGCTCATCGTGCCGCCCAAGGGTGTCGTTCCTGGCGTCGAATCCTTCGTCATCTTTCCGCTCCTGTCTGGTCCCGCTCCGCCGCGACCCGGTTGTCGCGGCAGGGAATCACCCGGCCGTCCATTCACCGTTCCCCTGCCGATCGCCTCCTCTCACGGCGCCGCTCCGCCCTTGTCCGGCGTCACGCCCCGCGGCGGCGGAAGAGACGCTCCAGCAGCACGGAGACGATGATCACCCCGCCGACCGCCGACCCCTGCCAGAAGGGCGAGACGTGCAGCAGGTTAAGCCCGTTGTTGAGCACGCCGATCAGGAAGACGCCGATCAGCGTGCCGATCAGGCTGCCTTTGCCGCCGAAGAGGCTCGTGCCGCCGATCACCACCGCCGCGATGGTCTGGATGTTGAAGTCCTGGCCCGAATCCGGGTCGATCACCCCCAGCCGTCCCGAGAGGATGATGGTGGAGATCCCGCAGAGCAGCCCCGTGATCGCGTACGGCAGCGTCTTGTACAAGCGCACATTCACGCCGGAGAGGCGCGCGGCCTCCTCGTTGCTGCCGATCGCGTAGAAGAAGCGGCCCGGCTTCGTCCGCGTCAGCAGGATGTGGCCGAGCACGTAGAGGGCGGCGAAGATGAAGATGTAGTACTGGAGGCTCCCGAACTCGCCGCGCCCCAACTGGCGATAGCTTTTGGGCAGTCCCGTGATCGAGTTCTGGTCGGAGATCACGTAGGTCAGCGAGGTCGCGATCGAGAGCATCCCCAGCGTGACGATGAACGCGGCCAGTTTGCCGTAGGCGATGAAGAGCCCGTTGATCAGCCCGAGCGCCGTCGCCACCAGCAGGGTGACGAGCAGGCCGGTGCCCACGTCGGTCGACTGCATCACCTTGCCGCCGACCATCGCCGAGAGCGCGGCGATCCCGCCCACCGAAAGGTCGATCCCCGCGGTCAGGATCACCAGCGTCTGGCCGATCGCGATGATCCCGATCGCGGTCACCTGCCAGACGACGTTGCGGATGTTGCCTTCGGTCGCGAAGTTGTTCGCGAAGAGGGAGAGCGACGCGCACAGCAGCGCCAGCACGCCGAACATCGCGATCTCGACCCGGTACTCCTCGGCGAACTGACCCCCGCGCGTCCGGCCCCGCGGCCTGGTCGAGGGCTCGGTTCCCGGAACGGTCACACCTGCGGTCATCTGCTCAGCCAACCTCCAGCGCGATCGGATCGAGGAGAGTCAGGGGCGCACCGGCGGTCGCGTCCTGCGCGGCGTGCGCGAGGATCCGCTCCTCGGTCGCCTCCGCATGGTCCATCTCCGCCACCAGCGCGCCGTCCTTCATGACCAGGATGCGGTCCGCCAGCGCCAGGATCTCCGGCAGCTCGGAGGAGACGAGCAGGATCGCCTTGCCCTGCGCCGCCAGCTCGTCGATCAGCTTGTAGATCTCGTATTTCGTGCCGATGTCGATCCCCCGCGTCGGCTCGTCGAGGATCAGGAGATCGGGGTCGATCGAAAGCCATTTCGCGAGCACCACTTTCTGCTGATTGCCGCCGCTGAGGCTTCCGGCGGGTCTGCCCGGGTCGGCCGCCTTGATCCGCAGACGTCGGGTCATCTCCTCGATGACCGCGCGCTCGGCCTTCGGCCGGAGCCAGAAGCCCCGCCGGGATGTCAGTCCGGCCAGCGTGATGTTCTGGTCGATCGGCAGGTCGACGAGCAGCCCATGCGCCTTGCGGTCTTCCGGCACCATCGCCGTCCGTTCGTCGATCGCGTGCCCGGGGGAGCGCAGCAGCCCGGCCTTCCCCCGCAGCGTCACCTCGCCGCGGTCCGCCCGGTCGGCCCCGAAGATGGCCCGGATCAACTCTGTCCTTCCCGCGCCGACAAGCCCCGCCACGCCGACGACCTCGCCCCGCCGCACCGTCAGCGAGCACTCCCGGACCCGTCGCCCGCGCGAGAGGCGCGTCACCTCCAGCACCGTCCCGCCCGGCGGCCGGCGGTTGCGCATGCCGAAGAAATCGCCGAGATCGCGGCCGACCATCGCCCGGATCAGCTGCGCCTCGCCGGTCTGCGCGGTGACGAACGTGCCGGTGTTCGCGCCGTCCCGGTAGACCGTGATCCGGTCGGTGAGCGCGAAGACCTCGTCCAGGCGGTGCGTCACAAGCAGAAAGGAGACGCCCTGCGCCTGAAGCCGCCGCACCAGCCGGAAGAGCACGTCGATCTCGTGGCGGCTCAGCGCCGCCGTCGGCTCGTCCAGGACGAAGAGCCGCGCGTCCCACGAAAGCGCCCGCAGGATCTCCACCATCTGCTGTTCGGCGATCGAGAGGTCGGCCACCCGGCGGGCGGGGTCGATCGGGACGTCCCAGCCCAGCCGGTCGAGCAGTTCCTCGGTCCGCCGCTGGATCGACGCCCGGTTCAGCCACCAACCGCCCTTGTACGCCGTCCCGTGGGTGAGGAAGATGTTCTCGGCGATCGACAGGTCCGGCGCCAGGTTCAGCTCCTGGAGCACGATCGCGATCCCCGCCGCCCGCGCCTCCGGGGTGGAGCGGAAGACGACCGGGCGCCCGTCCCATTCGACGACGCCTTCATCCGCGACCTGCACCCCCGCGATGATCTTCGCCATCGTGGACTTGCCGGCCCCGTTCTCGCCCATCAAGGCGTGGACCTCGACCGCGCGGATCTCGAGGTCCACGCTGCGCAGCGCCGTGATACCGAC
>JBPCRG010000359.1:0-3151 GCA_050997095.1 Thermomicrobiales bacterium
GTGCTGACGATCCGGAAGTTCTCCAAGGATCCGCTCACGATCGACGACTTGGTGCGCTTCGGCACGGTGACGCCGGAGATGGTGGCGTTCCTGCGCGCCTGCGTCGAGTCGCGCCTGAACATGGTCGTCTCCGGCGGCACCGGCTCCGGCAAGACGACCACCCTCAACGTCCTCTCCTCGTTCATCCCGGAGGACGAGCGGATCATCACGATCGAGAATGCCGCCGAGCTCCAGCTCCGCCAGGAACACGTCGTCACGCTCGAATCGCGCCCGCCGAACATCGAGGGGAGGGGCGAGGTGACGATCCGCGACCTGGTGATCAACTCCCTCCGTATGCGCCCCGAGCGGATCGTCGTCGGGGAGTGCCGCGGCGGCGAGGCGCTGGACATGCTCCAGGCGATGAATACCGGCCACGACGGCTCGATGACGACCGCCCACGCCAACACCCCGCGCGACACCCTCTCCCGTCTGGAGACGATGTGCCTGATGGCCGGTATCGACCTACCAGTCCGCGCGATCCGCGAGCAGATCGCGGCGGCGGTCGACGTGATCGTCCAGCAGTCGCGCATGAAGGATGGCTCCCGGCGCATCACGGCGGTGACCGAGGTCCAGGGCATGGAAGGCGACGTGATCGTCTGGCAGGACATCTTCATCTTCGAGCAGACGGGGATCGAGAATGGCAAGATCATCGGACGGATGAAGCCGACCGGTATCCGCCCTAAATTCATCGAGAAGTTCGAGGTCGCCAATATCTATCTGCCGCCGAACATCTTCGGGGCGATGGACCGGTTCTTCTAAAGCAGTCGGTAATCCGTAGTCCGTAGGAGCTACGCCGATAGCCCGAAGCGTCGTGGTCCCGACACTCTTCTGCGAACAACCGACTACCGACTACCGACTTTCGCCTACGGAGTACCAACTCGCATCCGGGGGTACAGATGTTGTTGCCAGTTCTGACCGTGGTGGTGGCCGTGGGAGCGGCGGTCGCCTTCATCATCTTCGGGATCACCGTCTCCAAGCGCGGAGCATCCGACGATTTGGAAGAACGCCTCGAACGCTATGGCGGTCGCGACTGGGTTCCCGATGCCCAGGGGGATGGTCAGCGGCGCCGTGCACCTGGTCGCCTCGCGCAGGCCGTCGATCAGGCGGTGTCGGAGCGCTCGTTCACCGGGAATATCCGCACCGACCTGGCGCGTGCGGACCTGCGCCTGACGGTCGGCGAATGGCTGATCGTGCGGGTCGGCACGACGTTCCTCGGCTTCGGCATCGGCGTGCTGCTCGGCAGCGCGACCAATGGGCTGAGCGTGTTGGTCGGGCTGATCGGCGCGGTGGTCGGCTTCTTCGCGCCGGTCATCTACCTCAAGATGCGGACCCGCAAACGGGTCAAGGCGTTCGTCAATCAGCTCGGCGACACGATCAACCTGATGTCGAACTCCCTCCGCGCCGGGTACAGCCTTTTGCAGACGATGGAGATGGTCTCGCGCGAGTCCCCCCCGCCGATCTCCGATGAGTTCCGCCGCGTGGTCCACGAGGTTGGGCTCGGGATCAATACCCAGGAGGCGATGTCCCACCTCCTCCGCCGCATCCCCAGCGACGATCTCGATCTCCTGATCTCGGCGATCAACATCCAGCACGAGGTCGGCGGTAACCTCGCCCAGATTCTGGACGTGATCGGCCACACCATCCGGGAGCGCGTGCGGATCAAGGGTGAGATCGGCGTGCTGACGGCGCAGCAATCGATCTCCGGCTACGTGATCACCGCCCTGCCGGTGGTGCTCGGCCTCGCGCTCTTCCTGATCAGCCCGGATTACATCTCGAAGATGTTCGTCTTTCCGTGGATTTGCCTGCCGATCGGCAGCGGCATCATGATCGTCGCCGGATTCTTCGTGATGAAGAAGATTACCGCTATCGAAGTGTGAGCATGTCCGTCAGGCATCGTCTGGCATGGGCCGGAGATGTGCGGGCGGACGGGACCGGAGGAGACCGAAGATGATGCCGATGCTCATGCCATTGTTGATCCTGCTGGTCGTCGGGGGAGCGCTCCTCCTGGTCGTCGTCGGCGTGCGGATGCCCGCCAAGGAAGTATCGATCGAGGAGCGCCTGACGACGTTCGCCGAACGTCCGATTCCGCTCGAACAACTCGAGTTGCAGCGCTCGTTCTCCGACCGCGTCGTGCGCCCGCTGCTCCTCCAATGGTCGCGCCGGGTCGCGCGGTTCACGCCGAAGCAGAATGCGGAACGCTTGCGGATCTCCTTGTTGGAAGCGGGGAGCCCGCGCGGTCTGGGTGTCGTCGAGTTCATGGGGCTGCGCGGGGTGATGGCCCTCCTCCTCGGCGGGAGCGCCCTCTTCCTGGTCGTCTTCTCCGGCTCCACCTTCACCCCGATCCACATCCTGGGGCTCGGCATCCCCGGTATCCTCCTCTTCCCCGCACCGATGGCCGTGCTCGGCTACACGATCCCCGGTATCTGGCTCGGTCAGCGCATCCGGGGCCGCAAGAAGTCGATCCAGAAGGCGCTGCCGGACGCGATCGACCTGCTGACGATCAGCGTGGAGGCCGGGCTTGGCTTCGATCCGGCCATCCAGCGTGTCGCGGAGAAGTGGGACAACGAGTTGACGCGTGAGTTCCGCCACCTGCTCCAGGACATGCGCGTCGGCAAGCAGCGGCGCGAGGCGCTACGCGAGGTCTCGATCCGTTGCGGCGTCGATGATCTGCGCGTCTTCATCTCCTCGATCATTCAGGCCGACCAACTCGGTGTCAGCATCACGCAGGTGTTGCGAATCCAGTCGCAGCAGATGCGGATCAAGCGGCGTCAGCGCGCGGAGGAATTGGCCCACAAGGCGCCGATTAAGATGCTCTTCCCGATGGTCTTCCTGATCTTCCCCGCGATGTACGTCATCATCCTCGGCCCGGCGATCCCGCAGGTTGTCGGCACTTTCGGCGGGTAGTAGGCCAGGTGTAGGATAGGTGAGCCTTTCACTAGCCTATGCGACTGGGGCTCAAATGCCCCCCGCGATGCGACTGAGGCTCACCCCGTCAGAGGTCTCGTGCGACTGAGGCTCAAAATTGCCCCCGAGCGGTGCTGCAAGGCCCGCCCGGGGGTATTCCTTCGTGCGATTGAGGCTCAGGCCGTGCGACTGGGGCTCACCGCAGCAC
>JBPCRG010000201.1:0-3732 GCA_050997095.1 Thermomicrobiales bacterium
GAGCAGGGTCACCCCCGCGACGGCCTGCAGGCTCCCTTTGCTATCACGACGGGGATCCGGAGGATGTTCCGCGTGTCCAGACCCATGCATCGCGCAACCCGTGCGTGCCCGCGCCCTCCCGATTCGGCATCCGGCGCGCGGGCGCGCCCGTGAAGATCGCCCAGGTGACGCCCTACGATTTCGGCCATCCCGGCGGCGTGGCCGAGCACATCGGCCGCCTGCGCGACGAGTTCGTGCGCCGCGGACACGAGGTTGTCGTGATGGCGCCGCGCTCCGAAAAGGGCGGTCTCGACGTGCGCGACGGCTTCTACGGCATCGGCAGGACCGTCACCATCCCCGGAAACGGCTCCAAGGTGCGCCTGACCTTCGACGTGACGCTCTACGCCGCCGTCAAGGAGCTGATGCGCCGCGAGCAGTTCGACCTCGTCCATCTGCATGAGCCGCTGACCCCGGTCCTCCCGTACATGGTGCTGCTCAACTCCCGGGCGGTCAACGTGGCGACGTTCCACGCCGCCCGCGACACCAACGCCTGGTACACCGCCTTCAAGCCGTACATGTCGTTCGTGCTCAGCCGGGTGGACGCCCGGATCGCGGTCTCCGAGCCGGCCCGGGAGATCGTTTCCCGAACATTCGAGGGCCCCTATCGGATCATCCCGAACGGCGTGGACCTCGCCCACTACAACGACGCGGTGGCGCCGTTCCCCTGGGCGTCCGACGGCACGCCGCGGATCCTCTTCGTCGGCCGCTTCAACGAGACCCGCAAAGGCTTCAAACATCTGCTGCGCGCGCTGCCGATGGTCCGTCAGCAGTTCCCCCGCGCGCGGCTGGTCGTGGTCGGCACCGGCGATCCGGAGAAATTCGCCGGGGTGATCGAGCGCGACCGGATCGGCGGGATCGACTGGATCGGATTCGTCTCCCGGGAGGATCTGCCCCGCTACTACGCCAGCTGCGACGTCTTCTGCGCGCCGTCGATCGCCGGGGAGAGCTTCGGGATCGTGCTCCTGGAGGCGATGGCCTCGGGACGGCCGGTCGTGGCCGCGAACATCCCCGGGTATGCCGGGGTGATCACGAACGAGCGGGAGGGTCTGCTCGTCGATCCGGCCAGTCCGCAGGCGCTGGCGCTGGGTCTGGTCCGGATGCTGTCGGACGCGGCGCTGCGGGCGCGGCTGGCGGCGCAGGGCAAAGTCTCCGCCGCGCACTATGCTTGGCCGGATGTCGCGGAGCGCGTGCTCAGGGTCTACGAGGAGGCCTCAGCCACCGCGGCGGCGGCTCCGTGGCGGCAGTCATGACCGGCCGCAGCCCGGCGGATCGGCGGGAGGGGGCGACGGCTTGATCTCGGAATACGCCGCGACCTGGGTGCGCGGGCACATCCTCGTGGTCGGCCGCTTCCTGGCCCGGCTCGGGCTGACCGCGAACATGTGCACCTTCATCGGCCTGGTCCTGAACGCGGTGGTCGCGGCGGTGATCGCGACCGGCCACGCCCGCATCGGCGGAATCTTCCTCCTGTTCGCCAGCGCCTTCGACATGGCCGACGGGGCGGTCGCCCGCGCCACCGGGACCACGTCGCGGCTCGGCGGCTTCCTCGACTCGACGCTCGACCGCTACTCCGAATCGCTGGTCTTCTTCGGCCTGCTGATCTACATGCTTGGCACGGACGACGCGAAGGCCGGCGCGATCCTCGTCTTCGCCTCCGTCGTCGGCTCGCTGATGATCAGTTACTCGCGCGCCCGCGCCGAAGCGGCCGGCTTCAGCGCGTCGGTCGGCCTGCTGGCGCGGACCGAGCGCGTGATCCTCCTGGCCGTCTGCCTCATCGTCGGCCGACCGCTGTGGGCGCTGTGGGCGCTCGCGGTGCTGACGCAGGTGACCGCGATCACGCGGATCGTCCACGTCTGGCGGCTCTCGCTGCGCGATCCTGCGGCGGACGGAACCCCGGCCCCATCGTGAACGACCCATCGACCCCGAGCGACCGCATCGCGGAGATCCCCGAGGCGCCGTCCGAACCGGCCGAGGTGAAGTCGGCGGCGCGCACCTGCTCCGTGATCATCCTGCTCCTGGCCGGACTGCTGCTGATCGCCTGCATCGTCGGAGCGGCGCTGATCTTCCGGTAGGCCACCCGGATCGGCCGAACCGGCGCGTAGGGGCAGACCTCCGTGTCTGCCCTTGTCGTCGTCCTCGGGCGTGTCTTCCGAGGGCTCCCTGGCTCCTCGCTCGGTCGCACATGCCCTCCCACGCGGGGTTGAAACCCCGCGCTCAGTCATCATAAGTCGGTTGAGACCGACTGTCGCCAGTGGCCGAGGATCGAGTCCTTGGAACCGCTGTCACGTTGAAGCCACGCGCTGAGGGCAGACACGGAGGTCTGCCCCTGCGAATGCGTTTCCCATGACTCGAGCGTGCGATGTGTGCCTTATGCCTGGCACTCCAAGACGATCTTGACCGCGCCGTGGCGGCCGCGCTGGAGGCTGGTCTGCATCGCCTCGCGCCAGCGGGAGAGGGGGATGGTGTGGGTGACGATGTCGCCGAGCGCCCAGTCCGGACGCTCAGCGAGCAGCCGCGCCGCGACCTCGAAGGTGTGCGGCCCGCCCTCCAGCGCGTGCTCCTTGCCGTAGACGTAGCAGCCGGTGATCTGCAGCTCGCGCGCCCAGACGAAGGTCAGGTCGATGTGCGGAACCTCCGCCGCGCAGCCGACCATCACGACCCGGCCCTGCGGCCCGGCGACGCGCAGCGACTCGTCGACGCTCGCCGCGGAGCCGACGCAGTCGAAGACCCAGTCGAAGCCGCCGGCGTAGGAGGGCTTGCCCTTGATCGGCTTGTACCGGCGCGCGCCCGCGACCTGGACCGCCGCGTCGCCCGCGCTCTTGCCGCGCAGCACGACGTCCGCGCCGAACTGGCCGGCCAGCTTCTCCTGGATCGCGTGGCGGGTCAGCATCGTGACGTGGCAGGTGTGGCCGAGCAGGCGGAGCGCCGAGAGCACGAGCAGCCCGATCGCGCCGCCGCCGACGATCAGGACCTTGCTCCCTAGCTCCGGCGGCGCCTTCAGCACCGCGTGGACGGCGACGCTGAAGGGCTCGATCAGGACCGCGGTCTTGTCCGGCAGCGCGTCGGGCACGGGGAAGACCTGGCTGCGGTGGACGACCATCTCCTCCGCCCAGCCGCCGGAGACGTCCTTGCAGAACCCGAGCAGCATCCCCGGCGAGAGCTTGCCCTCGGCGGAGTTCGTGCAGAGTCCCGGCTCGCCCCTCGCGCAGCCCCGGCAGGGCGGCAGACCGCGCATCTCGCAGGAGATGAGGGGGTTGACCACCACCCGCTGCCCGACCCGAAGCGAGCCGACCGCCGAGCCGATCTCGGCGATGTCCGCGACGACCTCGTGGCCGGGAACCAGCGGGAACGAGATGAACGGCGTCAGCGCCGGGCTGCCGCGGTTGATCAGCATCGAGATGTCGCTGCCGCAGACCCCGCCGAGCCGCGGCCGCAGGCGCAGCCACTCCGGCCCCGGCAGCGGTTTGGCCGCGACCTCGATCTCGGAGAGCCCCGGGATCCGCCCCGACTCCAGAAACGGCAGCGGCAGCCGGTCCGCCGCCCGCACCGCCAGATAGTTCGGAATCGAGAATTGGTAGCTGAGCGCCTTCACGTCGTTCCTCCGTGGGGGTCAGGGGGGGGGGGGCCGGGGTGCAGGCCAAAAGCCGGTCGTCCCCCTTCTTTCCCCAAACCCCACCCCCTATCCCCAACCCCCAC
>JBPCRG010000511.1:0-3685 GCA_050997095.1 Thermomicrobiales bacterium
GGCTCCCGCGTCATAGCCGCCGCCCGCCGCCGACGGCCGTCCCCGGACGTACCCCGGCAGCGTCTTGCCGTCCGCGTCGACGAAGCTCTGCCCGATCAACTCGGACCCGACCACCCGGCCGTTCCGCTCGATCAGCGACCCGTTCGCCTTGTCCTTGAACACCACCTGCGCGATCCCGGTCATCGCGAGCGGGTAGGCGAGTCCGGTCAGGACCATCACCGCCGCCGTGATCACCACCGCCACCCGAATCTGCTTGAGCATGTCGATTCCTTGCTGTGTGTGAGCCCTGAGCGTTGGGCTTAGAGCTTTGAGCCGATGATCGAGAAGGTACTGTCGGGGAGAGGCCTCTGAGCCGGTCCGTGTCTCTCCTCACGGCCCACGGCTCAAAGCCCAAGGCCCGCTATGTCAACCCCGCCGCGCTCAGGATCAGGTCGATCGCCTTGATCCCGATGAACGGGGCCACGATCCCGCCCAGCCCGTAGATGAACTGGTTGCGGCGCAGGAGCGCCGACGCGCTCAGCGGCTTGTAGGCGACTCCGCGCAGCGCCAGCGGGATCAGCGCGACGATGATCAGGGCGTTGAAGATGATCGCCGAGAGGATCGCGCTCTCCGGGCTCGCCAGCCGCATCACGTTCAGCGCGTCGAGCCGGCCCGCGCCGCCCAAGAGGTAGGCGGCGGCGAAGATCGCCGGGATGATCGCGAAGTACTTGGCGACGTCGTTGGTGATGCTGAAGGTCATCAGCGCCCCCCGGGTCATCAGCAGCTGCTTGCCGATCCCGATGATCTCGATCAGCTTGGTCGGGTCGGAGTCGAGGTCGACCATGTTGCCGGCCTCCTTGGCGGCCGAGGTGCCGGTGTTCATGGCCACGCCGACGTCCGCCTGGGCCAGCGCGGGCGCGTCGTTGGTGCCGTCGCCGGTCATCGCGACCAGACGGCCCTCCGCCTGCTGCTCGCGGATGATCCGGATCTTGTCCTCCGGCTTGGCCAGGGCGACGAAGTCGTCCACCCCCGCCTCGCCCGCGATCGTCTTCGCGGTCAGCGGGTTGTCGCCGGTGATCATGATCGTCCGGATCCCCATCGCCCGCAGCTCGTCGAAGCGCTGGCGCATCCCCGGCTTGACCGTGTCCTTGAGGTGGATCACCCCCAGCGGCCTCATCCCGTCGATCACGGCCAGCAGCGTGCCGCCGTCGCCCGCGACCCGGTTGGCGGCGGCCTCCAGATCCGGCGGCAGCGAGCCGACGATCCGCTCCACCGCGTCGATCGACCCCTTCATCGTGGAGTGGCCGTCGAGGCGGATGCCGCTCATCCGGGTCTCGGCGGTGAAGGGCACGAATTCCGCCCCCGCCATCGCCGCCGGGTCGGCCTTGAGCCCCTGCCGCTCGGCCAGGGCGACGATCGACTTGCCTTCCGGCGTCGCGTCGGAGAGGGACGAGCGCAGCGCGGCCGCCGCCAGCTCCCGCTCGGTCACGCCGGAAACCCGGAGGAATTCGTTGGCGAGGCGCGTGCCGAAGGTGATCGTGCCCGTCTTGTCGAGCAGCAGGACGTCGGCGTCGCCGGCCGGCTCGACCGCGCGCCCGCTCATCGCGAGCACGTTGTGCTGGACCATGGACCAGCCGGTCCATGCCCGCGATCCCGATCGCTGAAAGGAGCGCGCCGATCGTGGTCGGAATCAGGCAGACCAGCAGCGCGATCAGGACGGTCAGCGAGGCGGGCGCGCCGGCGTAGCGCGAGAGCGGATCGAGCGTGACCACCACGATCAGGAAGATGATCGTCAATCCGGCCAGCAGGATGTTGAGCGCGATCTCGTTCGGCGTCTTCTGCCGCGACGCTCCCTCGACTAGCGCGATCATCCGGTCCAGGAACGTCTTGCCCGGCTCGGCCGTGATCCGGATGACGAGCTGGTCGGAGACGACCTGGGTGCCGCCGGTCACGGACGAGGCGATGTCGGTGCCCGGCTCCTTCAGGACAGGGGCCGATTCGCCGGTGATCGCCGCCTCCGAGACGTAGGCGATCCCCTGGACCACGTCGCCGCCGCTCGGGATCGTGTCCCCGGTCTCCACCAGCACCAGGTCGCCGGGCCGCAGGTCGGCCGAGGCGCGGAGTTCGACCCGGCTCCTGTCCCCGCCGACCATCAGCTTCGCCATCGTCTCCGTGCGGGTTCGGCGCAGCGAGTCGGCCTGCGCCTTGCCGCGCCCCTCCGCCATCGCCTCGGCGAAGTTCGCGAAGAAGACGGTGAACCAGAGCCAGGCGGTGATCCAGGCCACGAACCAGACCTTGTCCGCGCCGTGGCCGAAGAGGTTCTCGACCAGGATCACGCTGGTCACGGCCGCGCCGATCTCGACCACCAGCATCACCGGGTTGCGCCATAGGGTGCGCGGATCCATCTTGCGCAGGGAGTCGAGGAGCGCGGGCCTCACGATCGCGGCGTCCCAGATGTTCCGCCTCCCCGACTTCTTCGGCGACTGCCGGGACGAGGGCCACCGATCCCGGGGCAACCCGCCCTCGGGTCCGCCTGCCCGCGCCGTCTCCGGCGCCCCCGCGGCCGACGCCCCATCCATTGCTGAACCGCGAGCCATCTTGGTGTCCATCACAGCTGTCCCTTGCCGACGCGCCGGCGTCTGTTTCCTGCGGACTGTCGAATGCATGTTCATCGCCGATCGGCGGCTAGGTGCCGAACGTCACTCCGTGCCGCATCTGGAAGTGCTCGATGATCGGGCCGAGGCTGTAGGCCGGGAAGTAGGTCAGCGCCCCGACGATCAGGATCACCCCGATCAGCAGCCCGATCCAGAGCGGTCCGGTGGTCGGGAACGTGCCGGTCGTCACGGTCGAGCGCTTCTTGGCGGCCAGGGATCCGGCGAGCGCGAGGATCGGCACGATCATCGCGAACCGGCCGACGAGCATGTCGAACCCGAGCGCGATGTTGTAGAAGGGTGTGTTCGCCGAGATCCCGGCGAATGCCGACCCGTTGTTGCCGCCGCCCGAAGTGAAGGCGTACAGCACCTCCGAGAGCCCGTGGGGCCCCGGGTTGGAGATCGAGCTCAACCCTTCCGAGTGGACGAGGGCGACGCCCGTGAAGCCGAGGATCACCAGCGGCAGCACGAGCAGGGTCAGCATCGTCATCTTGACGTCGAAGGCCTGGATCTTCTTGCCGAGATACTCCAGCGTGCGCCCGACCATCAGCCCGGCGATGAAGATCGTGACCACCGCGTAGACGAGGAAGCCGTACATCCCCGCCCCCACTCCGCCGAAGATCACCTCGCCGAGCCCGATGTCGGCCAGCGGGACCAATCCGCCGATGGCGGTGAAGGAGTCGTGCATCGCATTGACGGCTCCGCATGAGGCGTCGGTCGTGATCGTGGCGAACAGGGTCGATGCGGTGATCCCGAAGCGGGATTCCTTGCCCTCCATGTTCCCGCCGGGCGCGCCGAGTCCGGCGATTTCGGTCGTCTGGCTCGCGCCGGCGGTCGTCAGGTTCGGGTTGCCGTCCTGCTCGGCCACGCTGGCGACGGCGACGCCGATCAGGAAGAGGGCGCTCATCGCCGCGAAGACCGCCCAGCCCTGCTTCGTGTCGCCGACCATCCGCCCGAACGTGTAGGTCAGCCCGGCCGGGATCGCGAAGATCAGCAGCGTCTGGAGCAGGTTGGTGGAGGGCGTGGGATTCTCGAACGGGGGGGCGGAATTGACG
>JBPCRG010000565.1:0-5044 GCA_050997095.1 Thermomicrobiales bacterium
GGCGCCAGCGATCGCCACGTCGGCGCCATCTTCTCAGCCGAGGCGGCCGGGGTGCTGCTGGTCTCACTCAGCGCGGGCGCGATCGGCCGGCGACTCCGCCTCGGCACGGTGATGCTCGGATCCTTGATGGTCGGCGGATCGCTGATCGCGGCGTTGGCGTTCGTGACCGACTACTGGCTGGGGCTGGCCATCGTCGCGGGCTCCGGCGCGCTCGGGATGCTGTTCAACATCAACCCGGGAAGCCTGCGCCAGTCGATCGCCCCCAACCATCTCCTCGGCCGCGTGATCAGCATCGCCCACGTGGCCTCGAACGCGGGCGTGCCGCTGGGCGCGCTGCTCGGCGGCATCCTGGTCGAACGGGTAGGGGTCGCCGCGGTCTACGGCATGACCGGCGTGACGACCGTGCTTCTGGCCGCCGCGTTCGCGTTCGGACCGCTTGGTCATGCCGAGCGGTACCTGCCCTCTTCCCGCTCCGGCGACGACGTGGCGCTCCGCGACCCCATCGCCGCGAGTTGATCCCGACGCTCAGCAAGAGCGTTCATGCCGCACGATGGCGTTCCCGCAGGACTGGAGATCCTGATCGGGGCCCCCCGCCCGAGGGCCGTCAGCCAGCGAGGCGACCAAGTCGGGCCATCACGTCCAGCGCATCCGCGGCGATCTCCCGCACAACATCGCCCGCGGGCCGGACGTCGTCGATCAGTCCCACGCCCTGCCCCGCATAGTGGACGAGCGCCTCGAGGTCGCCGGTCATGCCCGGCATCGGCGGCGAGTTGTGATACCGCGGGATCTCCTCCCCGCCTTCGCCGACGGCGACGGTCCCGCCCTCGCCGGGCCGGGATCCGGACGCCGGTTCCCCCGCCTCTCTCCAGCGCTCGTGGGTGCTGTTGCGGAGCGCGCGCAACGAGGCATTCGGCCAGCCGACGTCGAACAGCTTGGTGTGCACCGTCGCGCTTTCGACCGCCGCGACCAGCCGGGACCGATACTCCGCGTGGGCGGCGGACTCATCGGTCGCGACGAAGCGCGTGCCCATCCAGACCCCGGCCGCGCCCAACGCGAGGACGGCAGCCAATCCGCGTCCGTCGGCGATCCCGCCGGCTGCGATCACCGGGGCCCCCCCCGCAGCGTCGACCACGCGGGGGACGAGCGCCATCGTCGCGGTCTCGCCCCAGACATGGCCCCCGGCTTCCCAGCCCTGCGCGACGAGGATGTCGGCGCCGATCGCCTTCGCCCGCGCCGCCTCCGCCGCGCTTCCGACCGTCTGGGCGACGAGCGCGCCCGCGGCGTGCACCTGTCCGATCCACGGCTCGGGATCGCCCCAGAAGAAGGAGACGACTCGCGCGCCGTGCTCCAAGCAGATCCGCAGCCGTTCGGCCGGGTCCCATTCGAGCACGAAATTGACGCCGTACGGGCGGGCGGTCAGCGCGCGCGTCCTCGTCAGCAGCTTCGGCAGTTCGTCGAGCGTGCGCCACGTCGTCGAGAGCATGCCGAGTCCGCCCGCGTCGCCGACCGCCGCGACCAGCTCGGGGGTCGAGCAGCCCCCGATCGGCGCTTGCACGATCGGCAGGTCGATGCCGAGGAGTTCCGTGAACGGCGTCGAGATCCTCACAAAATCCCTCCTTCTTGGGCGTCCCGATTCCGGAGCAGGCGCCAGTCCCGCTCCCATTGCAGCGCGTAGTGGACGACGAGGACGGTCATCAGCGTCTCGGCCGCCGCCCGCGACCACGACGTCCACAGCCCGTACGAGGCGGCGGCGAGTACCGTCAGTTCGACGGCGAGGCGGAGAGGGCCCGGGACCGGAACCAGGGCCCGGCCCCGCGGCGCTTCTTCGGGAACCTCGAACGCTCCCCAGGCGAACATGCCGAGCGTGACGAAAAGCAGCGCCAAGCCCGCACTAGGCAGACCGCCTTCCGCGAGCGACCAGCCCCAGAAGCCGAGGCTCGCCATCACCGCCAGTTCGACGAGGACGCCGACGATGATCTGATGCGGGGCGGCCCGTCCCGCCATGGGATGTCCGGGACCGGTCGTCATGAAGCGGGCGCGTCCGCTATCGCCGTCAGGTCGGCGAGATGGAGCTTCCCGTGCCCGGCATAGACCTCGAGCGTGCGGCGCAGGGTCCACGCTCCGGCGCGGTCGTGGATGACGGTGCGCTCCCATGCCTCACGGGGCAGCGCCCGCAACAGCGATGCGTTGTATCCCCGCAGCGCGCGGAAGACCGCCGCCGCGGCCTCGATCGACGCCTGGGCATAGGGCCACGCCGCCGCCCAGGCGGCCTCGTCGTAGCCATGGATCACGCTGCCGGGTTCGGCGGCCGCCAACCGGATGCGGTAGAGCCCGAACGACTCCGAATCCGCGAGATGGCAGACGATCTCGCGCGCCGACCAGCCGCCAAGCCAAGGCTCGTCCATCCGGGCGGCCGGAATGCGCTGAAGCACGGCGTCGAACGGCCCGACCACGCCCTCGTAGTCGTCGATGAGCGCCGGGATGTCATTGTCCACCGATGTACTCCGATCCGTTGCGGTCGCGCTGGCCGAGCGCCGACCGTGTCGCGCCATGCGGCAATGAGAACGACGAGATTCTTCCTTCGTCAGAATGACAGATGGGGCGGGTCTCCTCCAACGGCCATCCTGATTGGCCTCTGCTTCATGATGTGCCATCGGACCGACCGACGACGGTTCTCGCTCCGCTCGAAGGGATTCCTCGACTCCGCCTGCGGGCTTCGCTCGGAATGACGCGATGTCTCCGCCTGCTGGCCCCGCTCGGAATGACGCGGCGTCTCCGTCTGCGGGCTCCGCTCGGAATGAGGGGGCAGGGGGCGTCGCGTCGTCGGCGGCAAGCGATCCCGATGGTTGATGCACCACGCCATGCGGCACGCACGTTCTCGTCGTGGGCCTTCCCCCCCGCGCCTGCCGATGGGCAAGCTCCGGTCACTCCGGGGCCTTGCCGAAGACCAGGCACGCGTTCTGGCCGCCGAGGCCGAACGAGTTCTTCGTCATCGTGTCGAACGCGAGCAGGCGGGGCTCATCATGCACGATGTCGAGGCCGATGGCCTCGTCCGGCGTCGTGTAGTTGCGGGTCGGCGGGATCCGCTGCTCGTGCATCGAGTAGACGGCGATCAGCGACTCGATCGCGCCGGCCGCGCCCATGCAGTGGCCGATCGCGCCCTTGATCGAGGTGACCGGGATCGTGGACGCCCGGTCGCCGAAGACGAGCTTGATCGCGTTCGCCTCCGCCGGGTCGCCCATCGGCGTCGACGCGGCGTGCGCCTGCACGTGGCCGATCCGGTCCGAACCGACGTTGCCGTCGGAGAGCGCGTTCACGATCGCCTTCGCGGCCCCGCTGCCGTCCGGGCGCGGCGCGATCGGGTGATAGGCGTCGTTGGTGGAGGCGAAGCCGAGCACTTCGGCATAGATGCGGGCCCCGCGCGCCCGCGCGTGCCCCAGCTCCTCGAGCACGAGGATCCCGGCGCCCTCGCCGAGCACGAAGCCGGCGCGGGAGGCGTCGAAGGGCCGGCTCGCGCGTTCCGGCGCGTCGTTGCTGTCGGAGACCAGCGCCTTCATCACGTTGAAGCCGGCGATGAACATCGGCTGCGAATCGGACTCGGCGGCTCCGGCGATCATCACCGGCGCGTAGCCGTATTTGATCATGTGGAACGCGTCGCCGATCGCCTGCGAGCCGGTGGCGCAGGCGGTGTTGACGGTCGAGCTCGGCCCCTGCATCCCGAATCGGGCCTGGATCGCATAGGCGGCGAGGTTCAACGGGTACATGACGTGGAGGTGGACCGGGATCCGGCCGGGTCCGCGCTGCTCGAACGCCGCATAGGCGGGAAGGAGATCGTCGTGGGTGCCGCCGACGCAGGTGCCGATGACGGCCCCGGCGCTCTCCAGGTCGATCGTCGGCGCGAGATCGACGTCGAGCAGACCGGCGTCGAGCAGCGCCTCGCCGCTCGCCTCCACCGCCCAGCGGGCGAAGCGCGAGGTGTTGCGCAGCGTCTTGCCGTCGAGGAAGCGCGCGGGCACGGCGGCGTTGTCGACGTCGCCGCGGACCGCGCACGGGTATTGGCTCGGGTCGAGGGACTCGACCCGCTTGATCCCGGTCTCGCCGGCGAGCACCCGCCGCCACGTCTCCGGGGCGGTCGTGCCCAGCGAGGAGATCGCGCCGAGCCCGGTGACGACGACGCGCTTCGGGTGGACCGGCGGCAGCCCGTCGCCGGAGAGGCTCGCGGCGCACTCCATGCAGTAGCGGGCCCGATCCGGATTTCCGGCGCCGCAGGCCGGGCAATGCCGCGTCTCGGGCGTCGATGGCGACTGGGGTGTCTCTTCGGTCATGACGTCCTCGTTGACGCGACGGTTCAAGCCGGCCCACAACGGAAGGCGCGGCGCGGCGCTGAGCGCAGTCCAGCGTTTGCGGGCAAGTATAGCCGTGGGAAAGAGTTCGCCCGGCGGGCGTCGGGACGGGGGGCTGTTCGTACTGACCCGATCGGGTATGGGGCGGTTCGCACTTGGGTCCCGCTTCGGCGCTGGAGCGGGGTTCGGCCATAGCCTAAAAGTGGATGGTGCGTTGATCACCTCGTCATGGTCCCCGGTCGCATGGTATCGGAGTCGAAGGAGATTCCCCCGAAATGCTCAAGCGCCGAATCATGATCGTCGACGATCATCCGCTCTTCCGCTCGGGCCTGAAGCGCATCCTGGAGATGGATCCGCGGTTGTCGGTGGTGGCAGAGGCCTCCAACGGCCACACGGCGCTGCACGAGGCGGACATCAACAAGCCGGCGGTCGTGATCCTCGACGTGCAGCTGCCGGGAGTGACCGGACTCCAGATCGCCTCGGCCCTGCGCCGGGAGCGGCCGACGACCGCGATCGTCTTCCTCTCGATGCATGCGGACGACGACCGGCTCTTCGCCGCGATCCGGGTCGGGGCCGCCGCCTACGTGACGAAGGACGCCGAGCCCCAGAAGATCGTGGAGACGGTCCACGCGGTGCTGCGGGGCGAGAACCTGCTCCATCAGGCGGTCCTCACCAATCCCGAGCTCGCCCGGCGGGTGCTC
>JBPCRG010000598.1:0-2897 GCA_050997095.1 Thermomicrobiales bacterium
GCCCACGGAGCGACCCGCGCCGACGGAGACGCCGACGCCCACGGAGCGACCCGCGCCGACCGAGACCCCGGCTCCCACGGCGACCTCCGTTCCGAAGCCCACCGACATCCCGCCGACCGCCGCTCCATCGGACTCCGGCGGCGCCCCGACCATCGCCCCGGCGTTCCAGGGCAGCGCCGACGTCCCGGCCGTCTCGGCGGCGACTCTCGACGTCGCCGCGGCCGACTGGCCGGGCGCCTACATGGGCGATCAGAGTTGGTACGGTCGACCGTGGGTGGCGGTCTACGGGTCGCAGAGCGCGTACCCGGTCGCAAGCATCCCGTTCCGGCTGGACGCGCCGCCGACCGGAGGGGCCGTCCTCGCCATCGACGGGCTCGACGATGAGAACCAAGGCAACGTGCCGATCGCCGTCGCCGTCAACGGGACGACCATCTACAGCGGTCCGAGCCCGTTCGCCAGCTGGAACGGCGCCGGGCAGGGCGAGAGCGCGAACTGGACGACCGTCAAGTTCACCATCCCGCCCGGCGTGCTCGTCACCGGCGTGAACCGGATCGACGTCTCGAACCAAGCCCCCTCCGCCAACTTCGGCCTCGCGTCGTACGTGCTGCTGGGGAGCGCGCATCTGTCGGCAGCGGGATGACGGGGATCGGCCCGGACGTCCGCGGCCCGCGGCGGCGCTACCGCGCGGGCGGGCTCGCGGGGTCGTGCGACGAGCGCTCGCTGGCGAGGACGTCGTCGGGCGTGCCAGGCTCGGCCCGCTGCCGCTCGCTCTCCTCGTCGGGCGGCCCGCTGCCCGCCCCCCACGCCGCATCGCTGCGCGGCGTGAAGGCGCCCAGTTGCATCGTCGCCGCCTGCCGCACATCGAGTGGCTGGTCGCCCAGCAGCGCCTCGGCCAGATCCTGCGCCTGCCGCGCCGTCACCCGCCCCTCCGGCCCCAGCCCGAACTCCCCGGCCATCGCCCGCACCACCCGCCCGCGCTCGACCCCGAACGCCCCGGCAATCTGATCGACGGAGAAGCGCTCCCCCGGATCGACGTCCTCCCCCGTCTCGACGTAGACGCCCTCGCCATCCCGCGTGTTCTGACTCACTTCGTCCCCTCCAGATGCCGCCCATGAACCCGCTGGATCACGGGCAAAGCGTGTGCCATGCGTCGTGAGGCGCGCGTCGGATGCCGTAGCCGCTGCTTCTCACTCATTGCGCTATTGATCGTCGATTGTCGGGACCACAAGGCGACGACGAGATTCTTCCTTCGTCAGAATGACCATCAAGAGAATGACCGTCAAGCGGGTCATCCTGAGGCACGAAGGATCTCGTCGTCGTCGTTTCGACAGGTCGTGCGACGATGAACTGAGCGTTGATTGCTCCGGCCATCTGCCGGTGCAGCCATGCGAGGCGATCATTCAACCCGTGTCCGCAGAATCGGGACGCCTCGTCGACGCTTTCGATCTTGGACCGAGGCAGTTCTGCGCTGAATCGCGTTCGTCGCAGGGACAGACCGATGCGCCGGATGTGGCGCGGACCGCGACATCGTCCCGGAGGACGCTCGACCGGGGGCGTTGATCGCGATGGAGAAGGAGTTTGCGATGACGGCGATTTGGCAACATGACGGCACAGGCTGGCGTCTGATCTCTCCGGCAGGGTTTCCGGCGGAGGCCACGCTGCACGACCTCGTCGAGCAGGCGCCCCAGATCCTGCCGCTGTCGGGGAGTCCGAAGCTGATCGTGCTGGGCCGGGAAGTGCTGCTCGGCGGCAACTATGCGGATCTCATCGCGCTCGAGCCATTTGGGCGGCTTGTGATCATCGAAATCAAACTCGCCAAGAACGCGGAGGCACGTCGAGCCGTGATCGCGCAGATCCTCACCTATGCGGCCTACCAGCGCGGCATGGACATCGTCACCCTCGAGCGTGAAGTGCTCCGTCCGCATCTCGCCAAGCGCGGCTACGACGATTTGGCGGACGCCGTCGCGGCAAACGATCAAGAGGGGTCGTTCGACCGGACGGCGTTCGGCGAAAGCATGACGGACGGGTTGCGGCAAGGCAGCTTCCGGCTTGTGCTGGTTCTGGACGAGGCTCCCGCCGAACTGGTGCGGCTGGTGGGCTATCTGCAGGCGGTCTCCGACAAACTGGTGATCGACCTCGTCACGGTCGGCGCCTACGATTTCGCCGAAACCCGAATCGTCGTTCCTCAGCGGGTCGAACCCGATCAGACCTTGGCGGCCCCGACGTCACCGACGACGAAAGTCGGACACTACAGCGAGGGGGCGGGCGCGTTCGAGGACGCAGCCTTGGCCGGTTCGACGAAGCACCATGCGGAGTTTCGCCGATTGACCGAGTGGGCGCGGAATATTGAGCGCGAGGGTCTCGTGAAGCTAGGAACGTACCAAGGATCGGGAAAGACGACGTTGCTGCCCCGACTCCGCGTCGATGACGTCGGCCTCGTCACGATCGGCAACGACGGCGCCCCCTATCTCCAATTCTGGCGGAGCGTGATCGATCGCCATGCCGGCTCATTGCTTTCACAGATAGAGAGCCTGGCCAACTCGCCCAAGGTGGGACAGGGCACGACGACACGCATGGTCAGCGACGACCTGCTGGATGTTCTGACGACTGCATATCGGATCGCGGCGAATGGCCGCGTCAGCTTGAACGCCATTCAACAGTCACCTGATGAACACGATATCTAGGACGTGCGGGAATGATCACGGATGCGCTTTCAGCGGACCCGTCGCAACTCTGCATCTGTTTCTCGTCCGTAACGGCACAAGGTTTGGTCGATTCGAGCGCGTCTCCGTGCTTGGCTGCTACCCGTGGTATCCTCCCGCCAACATCCCCTCGAACCGAACCCGGCGCGCGTCGTTCCTGTCAGGAGGCGTCATGACCAGCGAAGCCCGACCGTC
>JBPCRG010000650.1:0-3897 GCA_050997095.1 Thermomicrobiales bacterium
GGGGTTCGTGGATTTATTCACAATCTCTGGCCGTCACTAGTAGACTCGAAGACCGAACGAGAGGCCTGCCGGCGGTCGTCTTTGGCCGCGCGAAGCGCCTATTCCGCATCCCGGGTCGTGCTCCGGCAGGTCGTCGAGGAGGGTTCGCTGTGGTTCGGGCGCGTCGAGGTCCGCTGTTCTCCCGCTTCATCCCGCTGGGATTGATGCTCCTGCTCACGCCGCTGGCAGCCGCCTTCACCGCGACCGCCGCCATCGCGCAGGATTCGGCTCCCCTCTCCTGCACCCTGAAGCCCGCCTCCCCTGCCACCCCGCCCGCCGCGCCGGAATCAAAAGTCGCGGCGCCGGCATCTGGCCCGAAGATCAAGGTCACTATCGGCTATGTTAAGGCGTCCGTCTTCGCGCCGATGTTCATCGCCAAGGACCGCGGCTTTTTCGCCGCGCAGGGGCTCGACGTCGATCTCCAGCCGCTTCCCGGCGGCTCGGACATGGTCGCGCTGACCGCGACCGGCAAGTTCTACGCCGGGATCGGCGGGGCGGGGCCGGCGTTCTGGAACGCGTTGGCGCTCGGCTTGCCGCTGAAGGCGATCGCGCCCGGCCACGCCGAAGGCAACCCGGTCGCGACGCCGCTGATGATCTCGAAGACCGCCTGCGAGTCCGGCTCGATCAAGGCGGTCGCCGATCTGAAGGGCAAAAAGGTCGCCGTGAACGCGCGCGGCGCGACCGAATACTGGCTCTTCCAGGCGCTGGGCACGGGCGGCCTCACCCTCGACGACGTCCAGCTTCAGACGTTGGCGTTCCCGGACGCGGTCGCGGCGCTGCAGGCCGGCGCGATCGACGCGGCGATGATCGGGGAGCCGCTGGCGACCTCCGCCGAGCAGAAGGGGCTGGCGGTCCGCCTAGCCACCGGCTTCCCGGTGCAGGACGTCCAGCCGACCATCGTCTTCGCGAACCGGGATTTCCTGAAGAAGAACCCGGCCGCGGCCACGGGCATCGTCACCGCCTATCTGACGGCCTGCCGCAAGATGATGAAGGGCGGGTTCGACGATCCGACCGACCTCGCGATCATCGAGAGCTACACCGGCGTCCCCGCGGCGCTCGTCCAGGCCGCCGTCCGCCCGGTCTACGCGGTCGACGGGACGTTCAACACCGAGGGTCTGAAGAAGCTGCAGGCGTTTTTCCGCCAGCGCGGCCAGCTGGAGTACGACAAGGACCTCGATCCCGCGTCCTTCATCGACACCGCGTACGTGGACGCCGCCGTGGCCGCGCTGGGACCGTTTCAGCCGTGAGTCTGGGGAAGGCGTGGTCCGTCGATGGGCGGCGCGATTGAGTTGGCCGGTCGCCGCGCTCCGGCGATCGACGGAAGTCTTCAGGTGCGGGACGGGTTCAGGCGGACCGCCTCCACGCCCTGCATCGTCGCGTCGGGTCTGGGCCGGACCTTCACGACTCCGGCGGGGTCGTTCGAGGCGGTCCGGGACATCAACCTGTCGGTCCAGCGCGGCGAGTTCTGCGTGATCCTCGGTCCGTCGGGATGCGGGAAGACGACGCTGCTGCGCATCTTGGCGGGCCTCGACCATCCGACGAGCGGTCTGCTCCGGATGACCGACGCGGTCGGCGGAGCGCCGACCAACGCGATGGTCTTCCAAGGCCGCTCGCTCTTCCCGTGGCTGACCGTCCGCGCCAACGTCGCCTACGGGCTCAGGCTTCGCGGAGTCCGCCGCCGCGCTCGGGACCGGGCCGCCGACGACCTGCTCGGCCTGGTCGGATTGGCGCGCTTCGCGGGCTCCTACCCCCATCAATTGTCCGAGGGGATGCGTCAGCGGGTGGCGATCGCTAGGGCGCTCGCCGTCGATCCCGACCTGCTGCTGATGGACGAGCCGTTCGGCGCCCTCGACGAGCAGACCCGCTTCATCCTGCAGGAAGAGGTCTTGAAGACCTGGGAGCGGACGGGCAAGACCGTCGTCTTCATCACCCACTCGATCGACGAGGCGCTGACGCTCGCCGACCGCATCGTGATCATGTCGGCCAACCCCGGCACAATCCTCGACGTGATCGACGTCCCGTTCCCCCGTCCGCGCGAGCTTGCGGCCGTGCGCTCTGATCCCGCCTTCGCGGAATTGTTCACCAAAATCTGGACGCTCCTGCGCCGCGAGGTGAACGAGGCCAGGCTGTCGGTCAGAAGGGTTGGCCCGTGAGCGGAGCAGGCAACCGGCGGGCGGTCGAGGCGACGCTGACGATTGCGGCCCCGCTGCTGATCCTCGGCGTCTGGGAGGCCCTCTCCCGCTCGGGCAGGATCGATCCGATCTTCTGGCCCGCGCCCTCGACCCTTTGGCCGACCGCGGTCAAGCTGACGCGGGACGGCACGCTGCTCGACGACGTGCGCGTGAGCACGACCAGGATTCTGGTCGGATTCCTGATCGGCTCGATTCCGGGAATCGCGCTCGGACTCGCGATGGGGCTCTTCTGGCCGGTCCGAGTCTTCATGATGCCGATCGCCACCGCCTTCTACGCGGTGCCGAAGATCGCGATCCTGCCGCTCGTGAGCATCGCCTTCGGCACGGGCGAGACGTCGAAGCTGGCGATCGTCGCGCTCTCGATCTTCTTCCTCGTCGTGCTCAACACGATGAGCGGGGTGATGGGCATCGACCCGTCGTTCCGCGACGTCGCGAAGAACTTCGGGGCCGACCGGCTCCAGCTCTTCGCCGGTGTGGCGTTCCCCGCCGCCCTGCCGTCGATCTTCACCGGATTGCGTCTGGCGCTCGGCTTCTCCCTGATCGTGATCGTCGGCACGGAGTTCGTCTCGCAGACGCCCGGGATCGGGCGGCTGATCTGGGACAGCTGGCAGACGCTCGCGATCAAGAAGATGTACGTCGGCCTGATCGCGACCGGGTTGATGGGCTGGACCCTGACCGTCGCGCTCGACCTCGTCGAGCGGCTCGTGCTCCCATGGCGGCCGCAGTCGTGAGCGCCCGACCGCACGCCGACGCCGCCGGTCCGCTCCCGGCCAGACCCGCCGTCTGGCGGATCTGGCTCCAGGCGGTCAGGATCTTCTCGTTCACCGCGTCGGTGATCCCGATCGTCGTCGGCTCGATGTTCGCGCTGATCGACCGCGCCTTCGACCCCCTGCTCTTCGCGCTGATGCTCGTCGCCTCGGTCGCCTGCCACGCCGGGGCCAACCTGGCGAACGACTAGTTCGACCATCAGAAGGGCGTCGATTCCCCGGAGTCGCTCGGTCCGAGCAAGGTGATCCAGCAGAACCTGCTCTCGCCGGCGCAGGTGAGGCGCGGGATGGCGGCCGCGTTCGGCGTCGCGACCGTCGTCGGCGCGGCGGTCGTCGCGCTCGCGGGCTGGCCGATCCTGTGGCTGGCGCTGGCCAGCCTGGCCGCCGCCTTCTTCTACACCGGCGGACCGAGACCGCTCGGCTACATGGCGCTCGGCGAGGTGATCGTCTTCATCTTCATGGGACCGGTGATGGTCGGCGGGGCGTACTACGCAATGACCGGCGCCGTGACCTGGCAGGTGGTCGTCGCCTCGCTCGGGGTCGCCGCGCTCGTCGCCGCGATCCTGCACGCGAACAACATCCGCGACATCGAACCCGACCGCACCGCCGGAAAGACCACCTTGGCGACGCTGCTCGGGCGGCGCGGAGCGAACATCGAGTGCGCCGCGCTGGTCGCGGCCGCCTTTCTCAGCGTCGCGGTGCTGGTAGGCTTCTCGCACCGGTTCTGGCCGGCGCTGGCGGTGGTCGCGAGTCTGCCGGTCGCCTGGTCGCTGATCCGGCTCACCTTCGCGGCGGAGGAGAGCCGGAGCCTGAATGTCGTGCTCCGGAAGACCGCCGGTCTGCATCTCCGCTTCGGAGCGCTGCTCACGTTGGGACTGCTTGCCCGTGCCCTCCTCGAT
>JBPCRG010000652.1:0-3254 GCA_050997095.1 Thermomicrobiales bacterium
GCTGCAGGTGGTCCCAGGCGTCGTTGTAGATCGGCCACCAGAAGTTCGGCATCACGTTCGGCTGCTCCTCCGGTTTGACGTCGCGGTAGAGGGTGCCGATCATCGCGGTCTGGTCGACGGTGTCGATCTTCAGGGTCATCCCAATCTTGGCGAGGTTGGCCTGGAAGAGCTGCAGCGTCGCCTTGATGCTCTCGTCGCCCGAGACCTGGATCACCGAGAGTTCCGTGCCCGGGGCCACCCCGGCTGAGGCGAAGAGCGATTTCGCCTTCTCCAGATCGGTCGGGTAGGAGAACGTCTCGGCGTCGTGCCCCTTGCAGACGTCCGAGACCGGACCGACGAGGCGCTTGCCGTAGCCCCGGTAGACGCCGTTGACGACGTCGTCGTACGGGAACGCGTAGCACATCGCCTGCCGCGCCGCGACCGATTTCAGCGGTCCGGCCACGGTCAGGATCAGGTAGTCGGTCTCGGTGCTGTAGCTCTTGTCGACCCTGACATCGGCGTTCTTCTCCAACGCCTGCAACGCCTCGGGGGTGGCGCGGTCGATGATGTCGACCTCGCCCGACTCGACGAGCTGCCGCCGCGTCTCGGTCTCCGGGACCACGCGGACGACGATCGGGTCGAAGTTGTCGGTCTGCCAGCCGCGCCAGTAGCCGTCGAAGCGTTCGAGCACCGCCTGGATGCCCGGCTGGTAGTCCTTCAACGCGTACGGCCCGGTGCCCATCCCCGCGGCGTTGGTCTGGGCCCAGGTGTGGCCGCCGTCCTTGTTCACCTCGTTGGCCTTGGCGACCTTGACGTTGACGATCTGGGCGCCGTACTGCGAGGTCATCGCGGTCTCGAAGAAGATCTGCGGTTTGCCGAGCGTGAAGACGACGGTCTTCGCATCCGGCGCGGTCACGGCGTCGGCCGCCGGGATGAAGCGGCCGAGCTCCAGGGCCGGCTCGTAGCCGAGCGAGAGCATCCGCGCGAACGACGCGCGCACGGCCTCGGCGTCGCAGACCGATCCGTCGTGGAAGGTCACGCCGGCGCGCAGGTGGAAGGTCCAGACGCTCTTGTCGGCGTTGGACTCCCATGTCTCCGCGATCACGCCGTCGTACTGGTCGGTCTTGTCGTCCTTGAGGGCGATCAGGTTCTCGTAGATCCCCCTGAGCGCCACCTCGGAACGGTAGTCGTTGGCGGTGTGCGGATCGAGGTCGGAGGGCGAGCCGTCGAGCGCCACGGTCAGCGTCCGCGCGGCCGCCTGCGCCCCGCCGGACCGGGCAAGGGCCGGCAGGAGGGTCGCGGCGGCCCCCAGCGCGGCCGCGCCACCGAGCAGCCGGCGCCGCGAGATTGTGGAAGCAGCCGAGCCGTCCATCGTCATGTCGTCCATGAAATGCCCCCCGATGTCGCCGTGCCGATGCGGACGGCGGAAGCCGAACTACCTAGGACCATCTTCCCAGTGCCCTCATTGTCGCCGGTGCGCCGAGCCGATGCGACCTTGGGTCCGCGGGACGGACCGCAGCCGCTCGCTCCGCTACTCGTTCGCCCAGGCGCGTCGGAGGAGGTGCAGGTAGTCGGCCTCCGTCATCTCGCGGCAGTTGCTGGGGTTGGAGACGTTGCGGGCCGAGGCCGCCGCCACCCTCTCGAAATCGACCGGATCGATCCCCGGCAACGCCGACATCGCGGGAATCCCGACCGCGCGGGCGAGATCGCGCAGCGCCAGCGCGCCCTCGGCGGCGACCGTCGTCGCAGGTTGGCTCCCCCGTGCGACTCCGAGCGCCTCGGCGACATCGGCGTGGCGCTCCGGGGCGGCCTCGGCGTCGAGGGCGAAGACGAAGGGCAGGAAGACGCTGTTGGCGACGCCGTGCGGGGTGTCGTACAGGCCGCCGATCGCCTCGGCCAGGCAATGGACGGCCCCGACGTCGGCGTTGCCGAACGCCATCCCGGCGATCAGGCTCGCCATCATCATCCCCTCACGGGCGTCGACATCCCCGCCCTCCCCCACCGCGCGCCGCAGATGGCGCGCGATCAGGCGGATCGCGTGCAGCGCCAGCGCATCGGTCACGGGGCTGGCGACCTTGCCCGTGTACGCCTCGACCGCGTGCGTGAGCGCGTCCATCCCGGTCGCGGCGGTGATCGCCGGGGGCAGCGACAGCGTGAGATCGGGGTCGACCAGCGCGATCTCCGGCGCCAGCCGGACATCGAGGAGACTCATCTTGAAGTGTCGGGCCGTGTCGGTCACGACCGCGTAGAAGGTGACCTCGCTGCCGGTGCCGGCCGTGGTCGGGATCGCGACCAACGGCAGCGGGGCGAAGTCGAGCCGGCGCGGGAACTCCCAGTCGCGCACCGCGCCGCCGTTGGTCGCCAGCGCGGCGACCGCCTTCGCCGCGTCGATCGGGCTGCCCCCGCCGATCGCGACGACCACCTCGGCGCCGAACGCCAGCGCCTCGTCCGCGGCCGCGCGGCATTCATGGTCGCGCGGGTTCGGGTGGACCGCGTCGAAGATGCGGACCGGAACGAGATCCTCGACCAGCGGAGCCAGCACCCGGTCGACGATCCCCGCCGCGCGCACTCCCGGGTCCGTGACCACGAAGACGCGCTCGACTCCGAGCGCGGCGATCCGCTCCGCCAACGTCGCGGTGACCCCGCTCCCGAAATGGACGGTCGTCGGCAGCTGAAACACGCCGGTCATGTGCGCTCCTTCATTAAGTGGTTGTTTGCTTTTTGGCGATCCTGCCGCCGGGCCGCCTCGGGTTGAAACCCAAGGCTACGCCAACGAAGCCCCTTCAGCGCCGAGACCGACACCGATGCCATGTGGTGAACACGCGACGCCTGCGCAGTGCACCGATCGGACGGCGTTGACGTCTTGTCGGGAGCTCCCCTCGGATCTTATCAACCGCCAGATTCCGCACGTTGCTCGATCACCAAGGACAATGCACGTCGACCACACAAGGGCCGGTGCCAGGGCTGAGTGCTCTGTATATCGTCATCGGCGCGACCGACGAGATTCTCGCTTCGCTCGAAGAGATACCTCGACGCCGCCTCCGGGCTCCGCTCGGAATGACGGGATGTGGGGCCCCGCACCGCGGTCGGAAACAACGCCGATTGTCGATGCACAGACCACTCAGCCCTGGACGGGCTTCGTCGGCGTAGACCCGGGTTTCAACCCGGGGCGGCGATCGCGATGGCCCTCATCCACTCACCTTCATCAACAACAACGACTCCGCCGAATCCCGATCGCCGCCAGACGCGGCGACACCCCGGCCAGCCCGCCGGGG
>JBPCRG010000676.1:0-6509 GCA_050997095.1 Thermomicrobiales bacterium
GGGCGGGATCAGCGGCGGCAGGTTTGGCCGCGCCGCCGGACAGGTCGTAGGTGACGAATTCGGAGTGGACGAATCCGCTCTGGCCGCCGCAGTTGATCGGCTGCCAGACGTCTGCCGCGGCGCCGATGAGATCGACCATCGACCCTTCGGGGACGACCGTGATCACCGCCGACCCGGCGTCGGCCTGGACGCGACAGCGCACACCGTCGCCGTTCGTGCCCGCGATCATCGCCGTGCCGATGCTCTGGCCCTCCGGATTGGCCTGCGCGTCGGTGGCTGGGGTCGGCGAGCCTGCGGCCGCCCCGTCGCTCAACGCCAGATAGTCGGAGACGATATAGCCGGTGTCGTTCTCGAATGAGACCTTGAACCAGACGCCGTCGGTCAGCCCGTCGACGGGGCCGTCGACGACGTTGACCACGGTTCCTTCGGGGAGGTATCGGACGATCGCGCCTTCAAAGGCGGGGGTTTCACGGACCCGGACGTCGTCGCCGTTTGCGTGGGCGATTCGAGCCGGTCCGCCGATTGCGAGGTTGGTGTCTGCCAGCGCGCTGACCGGCGCAAACAGGGTGGCGCAGAAGAACGCCACGACCACGATCGACAGCCCTTTACGGGCTCGATGCACTGAGCCTGCCAAGTCCCTTCCCTCCCGTTTCCACGCAGCCAAGTAGCCTCTTGACCGGCCCGCAGGTGTCGGGCAGTGGAAACTTGTTGATTCCTCCGCAAAAAAACCGGGCGCGCCTGCGCCCCACAACCGAGCGGCGGCCGCCATCCTGGCCGACGACTCTGAACCGGGTTCACCTCGTCCCTCTGCCGGGGAACGACCACCTGAGGCCTCGCGGCGATACCTGGGATCCTGGGATGCGCGTGCGGAAAACGCGAGAGCCACTTCACGCGTCGTCCGAGCATTCCCAGAACCCGATCATGCACCGATCTTTCGATCACCCACGATGCATGAGGTCTCGCATTGAGTATGCTGCGACCGTAACAGACGGGTTTTTCGCTGTCAACCCTCGCCGCAACGACGGCCCGACGCTCCTCCGCCGCGGCGCGCAGGCGGATCGCGCGCACGCGGAGGCGATTCAGGTCGGACTCCGCGGCGGCCGCGGTTGCCCGGGTTACACTCGCGTCGCCGATCAAGGACGATTGGAGGGGGCATGCCAGGGGGGCGGGACCACGGGCCGACGGGCGGGAATCTCGTCGAGCTCGACGACAATCTCGCAGCCTTGGCGCGGATTTCGGACGACGTGGTTCCGCTCGTCTACATCGATCCTCCATTCAACACGGGCACGGCCCGCAGCCGATCCTCGCTGCGGACGGAGCGTTCCCCCGACGGCGACCGCTCCGGCTTCGGAGGGCACCGTTACGCCACGACGCGGCTCGGCAGCCACGCCTACGCGGATCGCTTCGACGACTATCCCGCCTTCCTCGAACCGCGCCTCCGCGAAGCCCGCCGCGTGCTCGCGCCGAACGGCACGCTCTATGTCCATCTGGACCAGCGCGAGGTACACCATGGGAAAGTGCTGATGGATGGACTTTTCGGGCGCGCCGGCTTTGTGAACGAGATCATCTGGATCTACGACTACGGAGGAAGGGCGCGCGACCGTTGGCCCGCGAAACACGACACGATCCTGGTCTATGTGAAAAACCCGAAGGACTACGTCTTCAACACCGACGAGGTCGAGCGGGAGCCGTACATGGCCCCGAGTCTCGTCACCCCGGAAAAGGCCGCGCGCGGAAAGCTTCCCACCGATTGCTGGTGGCACACGATCGTCAGCCCCACCGGGCACGAGAAAACGGGCTACCCGACCCAGAAACCGCTCGGGGTTCTGCGCAGGATCATCGCCGCGTCCTCGCGGCCGGGCGATCTCGTGCTCGACTTCTTCGCAGGCAGCGGCAGCACCGGCGACGCGGCGGCGGGTCTGGGACGGCGGTTCCACCTGATCGACGACAACCCCGCGGCGATCGAGGTGATGCGCCGACGGTTCGCCGGGCTGGAGAACGTCACCTACCTCGCGCCGCCGGTCGACGGTGCCGGTTCGGGACCTGATGGAGTCGTCCCCTGAGTCACCACTCCTCCTCGCCGAGCTCCTGAACGCGCCGCGCCGCGTAGTCGCCGCCGACGCTCCAGCCCAGGCTGACCAGCCCGGCGAGGCCGAACCCGACCCCCGCGGCCATCGCCGCCGAGGCGAGTCCGACGGCCGCGGCCGATGCGTCGCGGCGGATGAGCCCCGTCGCCAGCCAGCAGCCCGCGAGGCCGACCACGATTCCGGCGACCGCGCACAGGATCGCCCGCCGCTTCGCCCGGAGCAGGCCGGCGGAGATCAGGATCTCCGCGGCGCGGACCTCGAGCACGATCCCGACGGCCGTCAGGGCCACCGCGAGCACGTCGAGCAGATAGGTGGCGCTGTGGGCGGACGACCCGGGATGGAGCTGTTGGCGCACCGTCACGGCGATGCCCGCGGTCCCCGCCGCCGCCAGCAGCATGCCGGTCCCAATCCGCCGCATCGCCAGTGGGCCCGTCGGCCGTCGCCCACGCATTGGCGCGCCGCTGCGGAGGCTAGGTGTCGAGCGAGCGCACGGACGGGCGCGCGTCGCTCTTCGCGCCGTTGGCTTCGACGACCCGCTTCGCGCCCGTCACCAGGTCGAGTTCGTGCTGGACCTGCTCCAGACGCAGCCGCACCCGCTGCTCATGCAGCGAGTAGAGATCGCGGCGCAGACTCGCGTCGATCTGGCGCAGTTCGTCCAGCTGCATCGCGAGCGCGCTGATCCGGTAGCCGATCTCCCGGTCCTGCTCGACGATCGCGTCGATCCGTTCGCCGAGGCGCTCGTGCCGCTGCTCCATCGCCAGCCGGACCTCGGCGAACTGCGCCCCGGTCGACTGCCGGATGTCCTCTTGGCGCTCCACCAGCACCTCGTGGCGCTCCACCGCCTGCGTGTGCGTGCGCGCCACGTCTTGGCGAATCACGAGATCCGCGGCCCGCAGTTCATCCAGCGCCGGGTCGATGTGGACGATCGACCGCTTGGTCTCATCGACGAGATCGAGCGCGTGGCCGACATCGGAGCGCAACTCGTCGATCTGGCCCCCGACGGTCTCGCCGGCCTGGATGACCTCGGCGACCCGCCGCCGCGCCTCCTGGTCGACGATCTTGATCGCGTCGTCGTTGCGCAGCGCGTCGCGCCGGATCTGGTCGGCCTCGCCGCGGACGTTGTCGAGCGCGTCGCGCAGCTGATGGGTGACGACCGTGTTGCGGTCGCCGAGCGCCTGGAGGTGATCGATCATCGAGCGCAGCTCGTCGTACCGGCGCTGATGCTGCCCCGTGTCGTCGGTCTTCTTCCGCGACAGCTCGAGCAGCTCGTTCACGTGGGCCTGGAGCGAGCGGATCGGCCGCGTGCCGTCGTCGATCCGCTGCTCGAGATCGGAGACCTGCTGACGGGTGCGGTTCTCGTCCAGCGCGCGGGCCTGGCTCGATTGGCTCGACTCGGCCCGGATCTGCTCGAGCGTGAGTCGATTCTGGGCGGCGGAGCCCTCGTAGGCCTTCAACCCCTCTTCGATCCGCACCTGCCGGCTGGCGAGTTCGCGCAGCGCCGAGCGCAGCTCGTCGATCTGGTTCTGCTGCGTGGTGACGCGCGCCTCGTCGCGCTTGCGCTCGTCCTCTTGCCGGTAGGAGGCGGTGTTTCCCGGAAGGCGGCTGCTCATGGAGGGCGATCGATCTCCTCGTTCGGGTCCACGGTCCCGGCGGCGTGCGCGTCAACTATACTCGTGGCCGGGCATCGCCCACATCGTCCGCCCGGCCGCTCCCGCCGTCGAGGACGTCCAGCACCGCGCAGACGCAGCCTGCTAGCGCCGCGGGGTCGTACCCGCCCTCCAGCACCGCGACCAGCCGGCCGTCCGCGGCGGTCTGCTCGGAGAGATCGACGAGCCGCCGCGCGAGCCCGGCGAAACCGGCCTCCGTCAGGTTCATGTTGGCGATGGGGTCGTCGGCGTGCGCGTCGAAC
This sequence comes from Thermomicrobiales bacterium, assembly GCA_050997095.1. Classification (GTDB taxonomy): domain Bacteria; phylum Chloroflexota; class Chloroflexia; order Thermomicrobiales; family UBA6265; genus JBPCRG01. The sequence goes on from JBPCRG010000676.1 coordinate 3,997, forward strand.
CCGGCCGAGATCAGGATCACCTCCGCGTCGAACGTCCGCAGCGCGGGCAGGAACAGCTCGTCGAAGACGCACGCGTAGACGCGGTCGTTCTGGCCCGGGGCCAGCGGCGCGTTGATCGTGAAGCCGCGGCCCGGCCCGTCGCCCGTCTCCTCGGCGCCCCCGGTTCCCGGATAGAAATGGCCGCCGTACTGGTGGACCGAGCAGACGAGCACGTCGGCGCGGCGGGAGAAGATGTCCTGCGTGCCGTTGCCGTGATGGACGTCCCAGTCGACGATGGCGACCCGCCGCGCCCCCCGCGAGAGCGCGTGCGCGGCGGCGACGGCGACGCTGTTGAGGAGGCAGAAGCCCATGCCGCGCACGGCCGTCGCGTGGTGTCCCGGAGGCCGGCCCAGCGTGAACCCCCGCCGTGCCGTGGCGTCCATGGCCGCGTCGACCGCCGCGACCGCCGCCCCCGCCCCGAGCATCGCCACGTCGACCGAGTCGGGTCCGCAGAGCGTGTCGGCGTCGAGCCAGGCGCCGCCGTCGCGGGCGAGCCGCCGGATCGCCTCGACGTAGCGCGGGTCGTGGACCCGCTCCAGTTGATCCACGCCGGCGGGACCCCACGCGATCTCCGGCCGACCGTCCAGCAGTCCCCGCCGATGCAGCTCCGCGTCGATCGCGGCGATCCGCCCCGGATTCTCCGGGTGGTTGCCCGTGTCGTGACGCAAAAACTTCGGCGACCGGAAAAGCGCGGTGCGGTTTCGGCGCCGGCGCCGATCGCCGTGATGAGGTTCGTTCATGCGTGACCCTTTTTCGGCGCGGGCGTCGGCGGGCGGGACCGGGCTCAATTCGGGCTGAAGCCGCCGGGGCCGCGAAGGTCGCTTTCGTTGAGCACCGCGAGGCTTTGGCGGGGTGGCCGGTTCGGGCGGGGCATGAAGCCGATCGGGCCGAACATGCCGTAGATCAACGGGCCGGCCAGGGGCAGGACGAGGATGACCAAGAGCCAGCTCATCTTCTTGTCGCCGCGGACGCGGGGCCGCCGCCGAAGATCTCCCAACGCATACCAGACGAGCCCGTACTGGGCCGCCGCGAAGAGCGTGATCCCGAGCGCCAGCACCCACCGTTCCCAAGTCATCGCGCGTCAGAGCCTCCGGGAGCCATTGTAATCCTCCGCAAGGTGCGCGCCCGGATGCGCGGGACGGAGCCGCCGCCGCCGAGCGCGGGTGCGGGCTATTTCGGCCGCACAAAGTCGACGACGACGAAGCCCTTGGCCCCGGTCGCGCCGACGGTGACCGGGTACCATCGGAAGTCGCCGCCGCTGACGGCGTCGCCGGTCACCGTCAATTCGTCGCCGCGCTTGAGGTCGGTCACGATGTTGCCGGCGGTCGAGGGTTTCGCCCGCAGATGGACCACGTCCTCCGAGACGACGACCGACGCTCCGGCCGCGACGGTGGCGGCCGGCGACGAGGCGGGGACGGCCGGGGAGCCGGCCCCCCAGCTTAGGTAGCGCACCTCGTCGCCGGCGAACGGCGCGAAGCGCAGCGTGGCTCCGCTATAGTCGGGCGGCATCTCGAAGACGACCCAGCCGTCGCGGGTTCCGCCCGGGAAGTAATAGCCGGCGGCATCGGGGTCGGGCGGCGTCAGGATGTCGACATCGGGGACGGGCGCGCCTGCGCCGTCGGCGAGTCCGAACGCGGCCGGCGGGAAATAGGCGGACGAGCCGCCGGTCTGGGTGTTCGTGACCTGCATGTGAAACGCGAGCCACGCGTCCGCGAAATGGGGCCCCGAGCCTTCCAGGGCCGTGGTCCGGTAGTCGGCCGCGGGGAACAGGCCGACCACGTCCGCGCCCTGCACGATGTCGAGGATCTTGACCGCCCACGCCGCCGTCACAGCCGTATCGCCGAGCGCGACCGCCTGATCCGGACGCTTCCCGGCGTCGATGGGCGCCATCGCCGGCGCGGCGACATCCGCGATCGAGGCCCCCGCCTGCAGCGCGAACGTCTGATCCGCCCACGACCCGCTGATCGTCACGCTGTCGAAAAGCAGCAGCAGGTTGGCGTCGGTCCGCGCCCCGCCCACGATCCACCCTTGCAGTGCCGCGCCCGGCTCGACCCGACCCGCCAGCGCGGGATCGGGCGGGATCGCGCCGACGAATCTGCGCACGAGCCCCGACGATCCGGTCACCGCGAAGTCGTTCTGGTCGATCAGCAGCGCCCGGGCGCCGTGGTTGACCGCGCGCAGCTCCACGGCCACGTAGGTCAGCCCGTCGGCCGCCGCCCCGTTGAACTGACTCGCCGCGCCCACAAGCTGTCCCGCGGCGTCTCCGGTCAGCACCTGAAGCACAGTCAGCGACCACGGCCCGCGGCTCCCCTCCGCACCATAGGCGACGGGATTCGCGCGGGAGGAGACCGCGGACGCGCCTTGATAGCGGGCGATCGCCGCGCCGCCTCCGCCCGGTTCCAAAGATGCCAGCCGCGACAGCGCGTCCGTCAGTAACCCGCGGGGCGATATCGATGGGATCTTCATAATGAACG
>JBPCRG010000688.1:0-10711 GCA_050997095.1 Thermomicrobiales bacterium
CTCCAGGGCGGCGCGGCGAGCATGACCGAGATCGCTTCGCGGCTCTCGATGGACGAGATCGTGCTCTGGCGAACGCTGATCAGTCTGCGCGAGCGCGGCATGATCGTCGCCGGGACCGCGGGCGCGATGGCTCCGAAAACGCTGCTTCTGCCGACGCTCAGCTGACCGTAGAGTCCCGTGACCGCGAACGACGCAGACGGAACGATCCGGTCCCGTCTGCGGTGCGGTCGGCGGCCACGGCCAGCCCGGCGCCGATCATTGCGGCCACGACAAGCTGCGCGAGCAGGATGAGCCGACGGTTCGGGCGATCGCGCGTCGCCGCGCCCGGCGGATCGATGATCCGCACCGTCGCCGGTTTGCCGCCGTTCCCCACCAGGTAGGCGTTGACGAGATCCGGCAGCGCGGACGCCGCTCCCGAGGCGACGGCCTCGGCGATTCCGCGGTCGGCGTTCGTCGCCGTGACCGTCAGGATTCGGCTGTAGCGGCTGCCGCCCAGACTCGACTGGATCACCTCGGGACTGATCGTCGTGCCCTCGTCCTTCAGCCGTTTGGCCACGCCTTCCGCGAAGACGCGGGACGCGACCAATGCCGGCACATCGTCCATCACCATCAGCTCCGGCCGTTCGGCGCTGCCCGGAATCTCCGTGTCGCCGGGGATCAGCACGGTCGCGCGCATCGTCGCCCGGTACGGCGTCCCGCGGTCGCGGAGAGTGAGCGCCACGCCCGCGGCGAACGGCACGAGCAGCACGATCCACCAGCGCCGGATCAACGCCGACGCGATCTCGCCGATCTCCATTGCGCTTGAGGATCCTCCCGGTCGGCGGTCAGTACGCCCCGTGGCCGCCGAAGACCGCGGGCAGCGTGCGGAGGATCACCTTCAGGTCGAGCCACAGCGACCAGTGCTCCGCGTAGTAGAGATCGAGGCGGACCATGTCGTCGAACGTCAGGCGGCTGCGACCGTTGATCTGCCAGAGTCCCGTCAGGCCGGGAGTGACCAGCAGCCGCTGCTTGTGCCACTCGGCGTACGACGCGACCTCCTCCGGCATTTGGGGGCGGGGCCCCACGACGCTCATCGTCCCGCGCAGGATCTGAAGAAACTGCGGCAGCTCGTCCAGGCTCCAGCGGCGGAGCGCCCGTCCCACCCGCGTCAGGCGGGGATCGTCGCGCAGCTTGAAGAGCCGGGGGTCCATGTGGGCGTTCGCGGCCAGCAGCTCCGCCCGCCGCTCGTCGGCGTCCGGCGCCATGCACCGGAACTTCGTCAGACTGAACGGCACGCCGTCCCGGCCGATCCGGCGCTGCCGATACAGGATCGGGCCGGCCGAGTCGAGCCGGATCGCAAGCGCGATCGCGGCCATCGGCAGCGCCATCAGCAGCAGCACGACGCCGGCGACGGCGAGATCAAGCGCGCGCTTCATCCCGTAGTTGAACCCGCGGATCGAGGCGTCCCGCAGCCCGATCAGCGGCACGCCCGCGACCTCGCCGAGATCCACCCGGTCGAGCGAAAGCTGCAGCAGGTCCGGAACGACTTTGAACTGGACGAAACGCTCGCGGCACTGGTCCATGATCGCCAGCACCCGGTCGTGATCGTTGGCCGGCAGCGCGATAATCACCTCGTCGACGTCGTTCTGGGTCACGATCGCGTCGAGGTCCGCCACCGATCCAAGCCGGTCCGCCCGCTGCAGTCGGTGCTCGGTCGCGATCGGCATCCCGTCCAAGCGCACGCTGTCGTCGACGAACCCGATCAGGCGATAGCCCAGGCCCGGGGTGCTCATCATCTCCTGCATGATCCGGCGGCCGCTGTCGCCCGTGCCGACCACGACCACGCGATCGACGTAGACGTTGCGCGACCAGAGCCAGGCCCGGATCCAGCGCGTGACCACCCGCCGGCCGATGAGCAGCACGATCGCGATCGCCCAGGCGTAGAGGAAGACCAGGCGGGACGGCACGAATCGGGAGAGGAACGCGGTCAGGATGACGCCCGCCATCGCCGTGGTGACCCGGCTGACGACCATCGTCGACTCGTCGAGGAGTCCGATCGATTGGGGCAGGCGGTAAAGGCCCCGGACCAGAAAGGTCAACAGCGTCAAACCGACGAAGAGGGCTGCCTTGCCACCGAAAATGGAGAACGGCTCGAAATCGTTCGGCCTGATCACGCCGCCGACCTGATGCACGTAGCGCAGCTGGTAGGCGGTCCAGAACGCGAGCCAGACCAGACCCGCGTCGGCCACCGCCTGCCCGCCGCGCAGCGCGAGCCGGAACCAGGGCGACCGCATCGAGCCCGTTCGGGATCGGGTTGTCCGGCGAGGAGCCGTCAAGACGCGGGAGTGCTGCACGTGGGCATTCCGAATCGGCGAGTGGTCAAGCGGCCGACGGAGGATCGGTCAAGAACGCCGGGGCGCAGAGGACTGAACGGTCACCATCATAGCATTCCGGCCGGAGCCGTCTCGGCGTCCGCCGGTGCTACCATCCCCGCATGAGCGACCCACCTATCCCTGCGCCGGAGGCCGGTCCGGTCCTCGTCCCCCCCGCCCTCGGCCACGAGCGGCTCTGGACTCCGTGGCGGATGAAGTACATCGGAGGCGGGGCGGAGGAGGCCGGCTGCGTCTTCTGCAACCGCCTCCGCGGCTCCGACGACGTCCGATCGCTGATCCTGCACCGCGCTGCGCACGTCTTCGTGATCATGAATCTCTACCCCTACAACACCGGTCACGTCATGATCGTGCCGAACGCCCACGTCGCCGGACCCGAGGAGGCCGATGCCCCGACGGTCGCCGGGATGGCGGCCCTGCTCCCTCCGCTCCTGCGCGTTCTGCGCCGCGCGCTCGATTGCCAGGGGTTCAACATCGGCATCAACGTCGGGGAGGTCGCCGGCGCGGGCGTCGCGTCCCACCTCCACCAGCACGTCGTGCCGCGGTGGCTGGGCGACGCGAATTTCATGCCGCTGCTCGCCTCGACCACGGTCATCCCCGAGATCCTGCCCGTGACCTACGCGAAGCTGCGGGCGGAGCTGACCCGCGACGCCGCCGCGGACCCCGCAGCCGCCGCGACGCTTCTCGTCGTCACCGACCCCTCCGGCAACGTCCTGCTGCCATGGACCGGCGAAGCGCGCAGCCTCCCCGACGTCGTCCCGGATCACCGGCCCGTCTGGAGATCGGCGGTCGCGGCGCTCCAGGATCTCGGCCTCTTCGCCGCCGTCGCGGGCTGGGCGGGCGGCGAATCGGCGGCCGAGCCCGCGGCGCGTCCGGCGCTCTGGCTGACGGTCGACGCGGTCGAGCCCTCGGGACCGCATCGCCGCTGGCTCGCCGCCGAGGACGCGGCGGAGCGCCTGCCGCCCGAGGAGGCGGACGCCGTGCGCCGCGTCGCCGAGATGCTCCGCCCGGTCTGATCAGCGTCGTGGCTTTTTGGCCACGACGCTGATAGTCCACTGGGCATAGTCGGCCGCGCCGGTCGGGCTGGTGCTTTCCCACCGATTGGCGATGGTCCCGACCCCGGCCCCGGCCGCAAAATCGCCGTTGGACGCGACAGACCGTGCAAGGGAGCCCACCGTGGACCGAGGGAAAGAGCAGGGGAACGTCCCAGTCCCTGAATTCGACCTGCAAGGGCGGCTTGGCAACTTCCTGATTTCGGATCTGATCCAGATGATCGGCTTATCCGGCAAAACCGGAACGCTCACGCTGATCCAGGGGTGGAACAAACGGACCATCACCTTCGAGCAGGGCCGCATCTCCTACGTCGCCTCGGACGCCCGCCTGCCGGGTCTCTTCGAGCTCCTCGTCCGGACCGGAAGGTTGACCCGCAAGCAGATCGAGGCCTTCCGGGCGCGTCGGCTCGGGCGCCGGGAGGAGGAGATGATCGGCGAGCTGCTCGAGCGCAAACTGCTCTCGCAGGCCGATCTCAGCCGATGCAACGAGATGCTGCTGGAGAGCACCGTCTACACGCTCTTTCTTTGGCGGAACTGCGCGTTCACCTTCAAGGCCGGCGTGATCGACAAGGAGGGCGGCGTCCCGGTCACCGTCGACGGCAACCATCTGATCATCGAGGGGACCCGCCGCGTCGATGAGTGGGTCGAGATCAGCCCGGTCGTGCCGTCGGTCTTCGTGATCTTCCGCCAGCGCCCGCACGTGATCGAACGCAGCGTGCCGACCCACCTCGAGCACGTCTACGTCATGGTCGACGGCCGGAACGACGTCGCCGCGATCGCCCGCGGCACGGGGCTCTCGCAATTCGAGGCGGCAAAGGCGCTCGTCGAGCTGGTCGAGGGCCGTTTCGTCGAATCCACCCCCCCGAACAAGCGGAAAGTCTGCGAACTCTTCCATCTCACGGCCGAGTCCATCTACATGAAGCTGGTCCTCTACGAACACAGCCGCGACGCGCTCCAATTCGAGAACGAGCTCAACCGCTTCGCGGGCGAGAACAACCTCAAGGTCCGGATGGCTTCGGGACGGGTCATCCGCGGCGATCTGGAGACCCATATGAGCCCGATCGAGCTCATCGACCTCTACAAGCTCTTCGTCGGCATCCAGAACCACAAGCTTTCCCGCATGTTCGAGCCGCGCGTGTTCCAGGGCTTGATGGAGGGGCTGTACCGCAACGCGGACCCAGAGATCAAGGCGATGATGCGGATGTACGAATTCTTCGAGATCGACGGCCTGATGCTCCTCGACATGTTCGACAGCAAGCACGGCTCGACGGCCGGCAACACCGCGGAGCTGATCGGCCCGGCCCCGGTCCGCTCGGCCTGAACCCGTACCATGCGGCGACGGCGCCCCGCAAGGGACGCCCAAGCGCAACCCGCGGTTTATACTGCCCGGATGGACATCGCTTCGGCGTCCCTTCGCCGCCCCTTTCCCGCTCCGCGTCAGATCGGCCTCCCGCGGGCGCGTCGGCGATGACGGTGTCGGGTCGCCGCTCGCGCCTCAACGCGCCGTTCGCGGTCGCCGGCGGCGCCTGCATAACGATGGCCGACGCGCTGATGCACCCCCTGCTCATCCTGCCCCTCTTCGTCGCGCAGTTGACGACCTCGTACCGGTCCGTGGCGCTGATAGTCGCGGTCTCGAGCATCGGCTGGTTCCTCGGCCAACTTGTCGCGCCGCCCCTGCTCCGCACCACCGTCCGGCAGCTGCCATGGGCCTTGGGCGGCGCGATCGTCCGGCTGCTCGCGATCGTCCTGCTCGCCTACGACGGCTACAACAGCGCCGGGGAGTCCAATGAGCAGCGGCTGCGGACCTTCTTCGTCTGTCTGATCGCCTTCTCGGTGGCCAACGGCTTCAGCCACCACCCCACCCTCCGCCTGCTCGACCGCACCCTGCCGCCATCCAGCCAAGGCGCGTCGATCGCCTGGCGCAACGGGTTGGGCCTTCTCCTCGCGATCGTCGCGGGCTTGGTCGCGCGCCGCGCGCTCGGCGCCGGCTCGCCGCCATTCCCGAAGAACTTCTCCCTGATCTTCGTGGTCGCCGCCGCCGCGTTGGCGCTCTCGACCTTTCTCCTGACCCGGCTGCGCGAGGTCCCGGGCAGGAGTCCCGACCTGGAGGTCGCATCGGCGAACATCCTCTCCCCGCTCAAGGACGGGAACCTGCTGCGGCTGATGTCCTTCGCCGGACTGGCCGCGCTCGCCTCCGGCGCCGACCCGTTCTTCGTGATCTTCGCGCTGCGCGGCCTTGCGCTTCCGCTGCACTGGGCGGGGATCTATCTCGTCGTCTCGGCGGCCGCGATCCTGGTCTCCACCCCGCTCTGGCGTGCCCTGCTCCTCCGCGCCGGCCCGCGGGCTCTCCTGCAAGGCGCGGTCGCCGTCCACGTGCTCGCGCCGATCCTCGCCATCGCGATCCCCCGGGTGGCGACGTCGGCGCTCTACCTCGACAAGGTGACGAACCCGCGGCTCGCCCTCGCTCTCTACGCGGTCGTCTTCGCCTCGATCAGCGTGGCCGTCTGCGGCCAGGCCATCGGCGTATTCGCCTATCTCAACGGAATGGCCCCCGACCATGCGCGGGCGCGCTACGCCTCGGTCATGAACCTTCTGCTTCTCGTGGCCGCGGCCGCTCCGCTCCTCGCCGCGCGCATCCTCGAGCGCGACGGGTTCGAACGCCTCTTCCTCATCTCGTCCATCGCCGGTCTCGCCACCGTTTTCGCCAGCGGGCTCTTGGCCAACCCCAACGCGCGCGCGCAGACACCGTCTCAAGCGTGGCGCCTACGCGGCATCCGCCCGTGACAGGCGCAGGAGCCATGGTGCCGAAAGATGCCTACTGAGGCCATTCGCGGGGGCGTGTTTGCACAGCTGTCGCCGCCGACGTTGGGTGGGGGCGGGCCTCTGTGTCCGCCCCTACGAGACGGTCTCCCAAGGGCGCCCTAGCCTCGTCCTCCCGCGGTCTATCGGAGACCCGTCTTCCGCGTTTGAGCGCGAGGGACTGTTTTTGAAGTGACAACGGCCGCGTGAAGTCGATCCACGACGAACGGCGGCAGTCGGTTTCAACCGACGCATCATGACTGAGCCGGGCGCCCTCTAGGCGATTTTCAACCCCGAGTGGCGGGGCACTACCGCCCGGATGAGGAGCCCGGAAGTCCTTTGAAGCGACGCTCTACGCGCTCAACTGCGGGAGCACGGACGTCGCCAGATACTCGATGCCGTCCAAATCGTCGAGTTCCAGCCATTGCAGCATCACGCGCTGGACTCCCGCCTCCGCGAGCGTGACGAGGTCGGCGACAATTCTGTCCGGCGTCCCGATCAGGCCGCCCTTGGCCCGCAGCGCCTCCGGATCCGACCCGAGTTTTCGCGCGGCCTCGGCCTCGGTTTTCGCGACGACGATCCGCGTCATCAACGTCCGCCGCACATCGCCGGGATGGCGTCCGCGCCGCGTCAGCAGGTCGTCGAGCTGCCTGCTCAGCCCCGCGAACGTCTCGGCGGTCACGAAGACGGCGTTCCACTCGTCGGCGTAGGCGGCCGTCAACGGCAGCGTCAGCTTGGGGCCGTTGCCGCCGATCACGATCGGCGGTCCGCAGGGTCGCGCCGGACGCGGCAGGAGCAGCGCATCCTCAAGGTGATAGAAGCGGCCGTCGAATGCGCTGGGCACGTCCGACCGCAGCAGCTGGGTCGTCACCCGCAGCCCTTCCTCGAACCGCGCGAACCGATCCTTGACGCCGAGCAAATCGAAGCCGAGACTCCGGTGCTCCCGTTCCTGCCATCCCGCTCCCATCCCCAGCTGCAGCCGCCCCCCGGACAGATCGTCCACCGCGGCGGCGGTCCAGGCGGTCACCACCGGATTGCGGAACGAGACCGGCGAGACCAGCGGGCCGAACTCGATGCGCTTCGTCGCAGTCGCCAGCCAGGTCAGCGATGTCCAGAGGTCCAGCGCGTCGAGGTGCGGACCGTCGGGATTCGAGAAATGGTCCGACCGGTAGAGCCCCGCGAACCCCATCTCCTCCGCGGCCAGCGCGATCCGTCGCCAACGCGCCCAGTTCAAGCCATCCTGACCTTCGAGCATCAACGCCACGTCCATCGTTCACGGCCCCTTCCCCGCCGTCTCCGGCGCCATCGGCATGTCCCACGTCGCGGCCATCGCCGGGTATCCGGGGCGTCCGCGTTGAAAGGCCGGACGAATCCGGCGATCATCCGATCCTACGCGGAACGGACCATGCCTGCTCGGGCGGCCGCGTTGCTCAGTCGGAGGCACACAGACGTGACCACGTCGGACCCGGCCAGCGCCCTCCGTCCCGAAGAGGATGGACCTCCTCCTCGCGGGGCGACGGCGCCGCGCGTCATGGCCGTGGGGCTGGCCACGTGGGACCGGCTGCTGGTGCTGGACACCCCTCCTCAGCCGGGATGGCAGTCGCTGGTCGTCGAATACTTGGAGGCCCCCGGGGGAACGACGGCGAATGCGGCCGTCGCGCTGGCCCGCCTCGGCGCCGAGGTCGCGCTTGTCTCAGCGGTGGGTGACGACGCGCCCGGCGGCCGCGTGCGGAGCGCGCTCGAGCGCGAAGGCATTGAGACCTCCGCCCTGACGGCCCTCCCGGGGCGCCAAACGAATCTCGCCACCATCGTCGTCTCCGGGGCACCGCCCGAGCGTTCGATCCTTTGGCGCCCGGGTGCGTCGCTCGTCCGCGGCGACCGGCTCGACATCACCTCCATCTTCGCCGCCGACATCGTGCTGCTAGATGTGAACGACATGCCCCTGCGGCGCTTTCTCGTCGATCTGCCCGCCCACACGCTGCCCAACGCCAAACTGCTCGGTCCCCTGACCTATCTGGCGCTCAGCGGCGTCGACGACGCGCTGGAGATCGCTCTGCGCCACGACATCATCGTCGGCAACGAGCGCGAGGTCCTCGCCATCACCGGATGTCCGGATCTCGAAGCGGCGATCGCCCTGATCCAGCCTCGGATGCCCGGCGTCAATCTCCGTTCCGCCGCGGTCTCCCTCGGCGCGCGCGGATCGCTGGCGTTCACCCGCGACGAACGCTGGAACGACGCGGGCTTTACCGTGGATGTCGTCGATCCGACCGGCGCAGGCGACGCCTTCGCGGGCGCGGTCGCGTTCGGTTTGGCGCTGCGTTGGCCGTGGCCCCGGACCCTGCGCTTCGCCAACGCCGCAGGCGCGCTCTCCACCCGCGCGCTCGGGTCCCAAAGCGCGCTCCCGAGCCGTGACGAGGTCGAGCGGCTTCTTTCTGCCAATCCGGCGATCTCAGCTGAATGACCCGGCCGACGTTTCTTCGCTTCACGCCCAGAACCACGAAGGCGTCGACCTTGACCCGCCGCGTCGAGGAGCTCGCGCGCGAATGCGGGTTGACGGTCGCGGCGGTGACGGGCGCCGATCCATTCGACGGCCTTGCCGACCATCTCTGCGCGAAGATCGCCCAGGGCCGGCTCGCGGGTCTCGATTGGTTCACGCCCGAGCGCGCGACGTTTTCGGCGGATCCGCGAAATCTCCAGCCGACCGCCCGCAGCCTCCTCTCGGTCGGCGTCGCGTACTGGTCGATCGATCCGGGCAAGCCGGACGACGGCGTGCCGAGGGGGCGGATCGCGCGCTACGCTTGGGGCGTCGACTATCACAAACTGCTCAAACGGCGGATGGCGAGCTTGCTCGCGGCCATCGAGCGCGAGGTGGGTCGTCCGGTCGAGGCGCGATTGCTGGTCGACACCGCCCGCATCGTCGACCGCGCCGTCGCCGCGCGCTCCGGCCTCGGCTGGTACGGCAAGCACTCGTGCATCATCGTGTCGGGTCACGGCTCGTGGGTGATGCTGGGCGAGATCGCGCTCGACCTCGATTTGGACCCGGACCGCCCGCTCGACCGGAACTGCGGTTCCTGCTCCATCTGCATCGACCGCTGCCCGACTGGCGCGATCGTCGCGTCCGGCGCGATCGACACGCCCCGCTGCCTCTCGTTCCAGACCATCGAGCAGCGCGGCGCGATCCCCGTCGCGCTGCGGTCGGCCCTGGGCGACTGGATCTTCGGCTGCGACGTCTGCCAGGAGGTCTGCCCCTACACCAAGGCCGCCAGTTCGGAGCCCGATCCCGAGTTCCTGCCCAGCTCCGTCGGGCGCGCCTACCCCTCGCTCCGCTGGCTGCTGACGATGACCGAGTCCGAATTCCGCGCCATGTACGGAGGAACCGCTGTCGCCCGGGCGAAAAGGCGCGGCCTCGCTCGCAACGCCGCGGTCGCGCTCGGCAACGTCGGCTCCGAGGACGATGTCCCCTTCTTGGCCGCGGCGTCGGCCGAACACGACGAACCGCTCGTCCGCGGCCACGCTGCATGGTCCCTCGCCAAGCTCGGCGGCGGTGTCGCCCGCCGCGCCCTCCTCGCCGCCGCCATCCACGAAGAGGCGGACGACGCACGGCTCGAGATCATGGCGGCATTGGAACGCCTCTGATCGCGTTCAATCGCGCGGGACCCCGTTCCCTGAACGCGAACGTCGAAGCGACACGCTCACCGCATCGCTCCGATGCATCGACGTTGGATGGTGCATACGATGCCCCATTCCCTCACATCGCGAGGGGGTTGTCACGTTGAGTGCCTGCGCAAGATCGCTCGGCTTCGCGGCCGACGACAACGATGCTGAATCGATCTCTCAAGGACCACTGATGAGCCTTGAAGCCCTGCGAAGATCGCCCTAACCGTGCGTCGATCATTGCGTCCCGACGAACGCAAAAAGGCCGGGCGCTAAACGCCCGGTCCTGCCTCGCGTCGTATCTTCAAGCAACCGGCTATCCCTTGCCGGTCTTCATCGCCGTGCGCATGCAGCGGGTGCAGATGTCGATCCGGACCATCTCGCCCTTCATCATCAGCCGCTTGCGATGCACGTTGGGGCGAAAGTCACGGTTGGTTCGCCGTTTGGAGAAACTCACGTTGTGTCCAAACGTCTTCGTCTTTCCACAAACCGAACATTGGCCGGACACGTCGAGTCTCCTTCGCGTCGTCCCGGCGCTCATCGCACGGGTTCGTTCGTTCGGCGCCGCCATCGATCGGAACCGTGAAACAGTCGCAGACTGGGGCACATCGCTCTGCTGGACGCAGCCACAATGAGCGCCTATCCTACCACCTCAGAGAACGGCCATCAAACTGATTATGTCACCCTCGCATGACCGCTCTCCCGCTCTGCCTGTCAGGAGTGCATCGTGGCTCCCAAATCAAGCCTTCTCTCCTCTCCGCAATCGGGCCGGATCGACGTCTCCGAGGCGGCGATCGCCGCGGTCGTGCGGAACTCCGGCGCGGCCAGCTATGGCGT
>JBPCRG010000692.1:0-2772 GCA_050997095.1 Thermomicrobiales bacterium
TTGTCCCGACGCTACCGCTCACGCTGTGGGCCATGCGTCCCACGCGCCGCCCTCCCCCCCCCCCCCCCCCCCTCCCCCCCCCTCCCCCCCCCCCCCCCCCCCCCTCCCCCCCCCCCCCCCCCCCCCCCCCCCCCCCCGCGACCGGTGCGCCCCTGCGGGCGATTATCCGGCCTCGCCGCCGACGATGTCCAGCGCCCGCGCGCACGTCCCGCAACTGCGCCTCAGCCGCCGCGCACGCCGGTCTCCTCGGAAAGCTGGCTGGCGCGGGGCGTCTGCTGACCCGAGTACTTGTTGTTCTTCTTCAACCGGTATGGGGTCGTGACCGGCGAGCTCAGCGTCTCGAACGAGAAGGCGCAGATCCTCATGCCGGGGTAGAGCGCCACCGGCATCCGGCCGAGGTTGCTCAGCTCCATCGTCGCGGTCCCGATCCAGCCCGGCTCGAAGACCGCCGCCGTGGAATGGACGGTGATGCCCAGCCTGGCGATGCTCGACCGCCCTTCCAGACGGCCGAGCAGATCGTTCGGCAGCTCAAGGGACTCGATCGTCGAGGCGAGCGCGAAATCGCCCGGCTGCATGAAGAACGCCTCGTTCTCCTCGACCACGATCGTGCGCATGGCGTCGCCGATCGACTGGGGCTGGCGGGGATCGATGAAACTGTGCCGGCTGTGCTCGAAGACCATGAAGGTCCGCCCGAGGCGGAAGTCGATGGACACCGACCCGAGCTGCGTCTTCAGATCGGGCGGCGGATCGATCTTGATCCGCCCCTCCTCGAGCGCGCGCAGAATATCTCCATCGGACAGCACCATAAGACTCCGCGCCCCTTTCGCCGCTCCCGTCGCCGCCGCCTTCGAACGTCGACCGCCGACGGAGCATACAGTGTACCCATCCATCGCCCGGCATGGGCCCGCGGGTCGGCGACGTCGGGGGGTCGCGAATTTGCCCGTGGTAGACTCGCGGTCACGAGAGTTGCCGGCAAGGCACACCGGTCGACGTTCAGGCGCCGGTCCCGTTCCCCTTCGCGTTCCCGGCGTCGGCCGTCAACGCCCACACGACGAGACGATCATCCGTGGCAAGCCCTTCCCTTCCATCGTCATCGGCCGACTATCTTGCCGCCGTCCGGCGCCGGGCCCGTTCCAGCCGACCGGGATCCATCGCCACCCGGAGCGCGTCCGAGCCGACGGTTCGCAGTCGGGGCGCCCGGTCCGAAGCCGTCGCGGCCGCGAACCGGTACACCGCGCTGGCGGCGCCGCGCCCGCTTTCGCCCGCGGGGCCCGCATCCGATGTCGACCGCGCCGCGGATCTCGCCGCCAGCCGGCCCGCCTCGGTCGGCGCGGCCCAAGCCGCGGCGCCCATCGGCACCGACGATGCGCCGCAGACGCTCCCGATCTCGCTCAAAGACGAGTTCGACCGCGTCCGCGACGATCAAGGACGGATCGGCGCGCCGCGACGGCGACGGCTTCGGAGCCGGCGCGCGCTGATCCTGCTGGGCGTGCCTGGATTGCTGCTGACCATCGCCGCCGTGATCTTGGTCCCCATCGCCTTCCGGGGGGCACGCGCCTACCAGAAGGTCTTCGTTCCCCAGGCGCCGCACGAGACGTCGCAGTTCGTCCCCCAAAAGCAGCCGGACGGGACCCGGGTGATCGTCACCGCGGCCGCCCCCGCGCCGGCCATCATCCCGCCGTGGGACGGCAAGGAGCGGTTGACAATCCTGCTGCTCGGGGTCGACCGGCGCGAGCAGGAGGCGTCGCGATCCGACACCATGATCCTCGTCAACATCGATCCGGTGACCAAACAGGCCGCGATGATGGCGATCCCGCGCGATCTGAAGGTGATCGTCCCCGGCTACGGGGTGCACAAGATCAACGCCGCCTATGCCTTCGGCGATGTGAACCGGGTGGCGGGGGGCGGTCCGGGACTGTCGATCCGCACCATCGAGGCCAACTTCGGCATCCGCGTCGACTATTTCGCCGAGGTCGATTTCAACGGCTTCATCAAGATCGTCGACACCTTGGGCGGAGTGACGATGGACGTCCCGTACCCGATCAAGGACGACGCCTACCCCGGCCACGGCAACCAGTACATGCGGATCTTCTTCAAACCCGGCTGGCAGCGCATGGATGGCGGGAGGGTGCTGCAATACTCCCGCACCCGACACGACGACGGCGACGGGCGACGCTCCGTGCGCCAGCAGCAGGTGCTGCTCGCGCTGCGGCAGCAGGCGGTGAATCTCGACCTGCTGCCCAAGGCGGCGGAGTTGGTCACCGAACTCGGAGACGCGGTCCGCACCGATCTCCAGCCCGCGCAGGCGCTCCAACTCGCCAGGCTGGCCTCGGAGATCGACCCCGGCCGCATCCGCCAAATCTCCCTCGATGCCGCGATGAGCGAGCAGCAGCTTCCGGACCAGCCATACTTCCTGATCGCCGATTGGGACGCGGCGGGGTCGATCATGTCCGATTTCATGGGCAAGACGATCACGCCGCCGATGTCGGCGCTCGCGCATCCCGGCCACGACATCCCGATCCGGATCGAGGACGGCACGCTGAACCCGGGACTGGGGGAGAGGATCGCCGGAATCCTGCGCATCAACGGGTTCACGAACATTGCCGTCGTCAACCGGTCCGACGCCGGCCGTCATCCGACGACATCGGTGACGACCTCGGCGGACAACCTGACCACCGCCTATCTCATCGCCGGCCTCATTGGCGCGCCATTCGAGGCGATCGACGCCAGCGCGGCGGCCGAATCGGCCGTCTCGACCGATCCCGTCCAGAC
>JBPCRG010000703.1:0-6339 GCA_050997095.1 Thermomicrobiales bacterium
GTGTACGTACTCGTGGTTCGATTATAGCGAACGTCGGAACACGTGTCACCGTCTATCCAGGCGGTCACCGGAGGGCGGGCTAGGTCCGCATCGGCATCCCCGTCCGGGCCTCGACGACGAGGAGGCGGTTCCACTTGGCGAGGCGCTCGGAGCGGGTGATCGAGCCGACCTTCAGCTGGTCGCCGCCCCAGCCCACGGCCAAGTCCGCCAGCCAATCGTCCTCCGTCTCGCCGCTGCGCGCGCTGACCGTCACCATCCAGCCCGCGTCCCGCGCCAGGCGGCAGGCCTCCGCGGCCTCGGTCAGCGTGCCGATCTGGTTGACCTTCAGCAGCAGCGCGTCGGCGGCGTCCGCGGCGACCGCCCGACGGATCCGCGCGGGGTTCGTCGACAATAGATCGTCGCCCAGCGTCAGGGCGCGACCGGCCAGCGTGGCATGGAGGGCAGGCCAATGCTCCCAGTCGTCCTCGGCGAGGCCGTCCTCGACGCTGACGATCGGGAACCGGTCGAGCCACCCGGAAAGGGTGGCGATCATCCCGGCGCTCGTCAGCGGCTGGCCGCCGAGGTCGTACCGCCCCTCCTCATGGAAATGACTGGCGGCGGCGTCGACGCAGAGCGCGACGTCGCCCGGCTCGAAGCCCGCCTCGCGGATCGCCGCGACCGCGTCGCCCAGCGCGGCCTCGACGCTCGGGAAATCGGGGGCCAGCCCGCCTTCGTCGGCGACGAGCGAGCGCATCCCATAGATGCGCCGACATCTTGCGGCCGCCGCCTGATAGACGGCGTAGGTCGTCGCCAGCGACTCGTCGACCGTCCGCGCGGTGGACGTGATCAGGATGTCCTGGATCGGCATCTGCCCGCCCGCGTGCTTGCCGCCGCTGAAGAGGTTGACGGTCGGCCGCGGCAGCGCCGCGATCGTGCGCCCCGGCTCCAGGATGTCGGCGAACTGGCGATACAACGGCACGCCGCGCTCCGCCGCGCAGGCCCGCGCGAACGCGAGCGAGACCGGCAGGATCGCTTTCGCGCCGAGCCGCGACTTGTCCGCGGTGCCGTCCAGTTCGCGCATCGCGCCGTCGAGCGCCGCCTGATCCGGCCAGCTCCGACCCGCGAGCGCCTCGTGCATCGGCCCGGCGACGTTGGCTACCGCCGCCCGGCAGCCGAGCCCGCCGTACCTCGCCGGATCGCGGTCCCGCAGCTCGGCCGCCTCGGCCGCACCGGTCGACGCCCCCGACGGCACCGAGACCGTCCCCCGCGCCCCGCCCGCCAGCAGGCAGGTCGCCTGCACCGTCGGCCGCCCGCGGCTGTCCAGAATCTCCAACGCGGTCAGACGCTCGATGGTGGGCATGGGGCTCCTTCGGAGGGGGTCGGGGATCGGGAGTCAGGGGTCGGGGACGGGAGATGGCGTGTTGTCGCTAAGCCGTTCGGTCAACACCTTCCAAGAACTGCGCCGCCAGCGCCGCCACCGTTGTTGGCGGGGATTGCATGATGCGGAGCACGGTTGTCCGCTGCCGGGCGCGCTCGTCGGCGTCCAGATACTCGAGAGGCGACCGCCCCGCGACCCGCGCCAGCAGGCAGCCCAGCGTGTGGCGCACGGCGCGAGGTTCGAGATCAGCCGCCCATGGAGCGTCGCCTATGGTTTTCCGGTATGTTCTCCAATGGAGGAGCGCGGCGTCGTGGAACTGGCCGCGTCGGTGCGGCAGATGGTGCGCCTTGCTGAGCAGATGTGTCAGCGAGAAGCCGAGGTCGAAGCCGGGGTCGCCGAAGTGGACCACCTCGTGGTCGAGCAGCACCAGCCGCCCTTAGTGGACCAGCACGTTCTTCGGGCTGTAGTCGCCGTGCACGACCGTCTGCCACGTCGCCGTCGTCTCGGCCACCAGCGCGTCGATGAACGCGGCCGCCTCCGCGACCTGCGTGCCCGTGAAGACGTAATACGGCTCCAGACGTAGGGTCTCGAAGAATCCGCGATCGCCGAACGCCGCCTCCGCCTCGTCCCGCCGCTCGTGGCCGATCCGGTGGATAGTGCCGAGCAGCCGGGCGAACTGCTCGACGTGCGCCGGCTCGATCCGGCCGTCGAGGAGCATCGTCTTCCAGTTCTCGTGGGGCTGCGGCACCGCCGCCATCGCCAGCAAATGATGATCGTGATCCTCGAAGCGGAGCGGCGTCGTCGATCCGGGCGGTGCGATCCTGCCAAGCCAGCGCAGCCCCAGCGCCTCCCGGTGGATCCGCTCCGGGCTGCTGAACCAATCGACCTGAACCCGCAGCTTGGCGAGCGCCTGCTTCACGACCCACGCCTCGCCGCCCGCGCGCTCGACCAGCACCGTCCGGTTGGAGACGCCGCCCGCCAGCACCGTCACGACCGGCTCCTCGGCGACACCGATCCGGTCCGTCTCTCGGAGGTATGCTACCAACGCTCCGGGTCGCTCGATGTCAAGATCCATGGATCGGTCCTCATCGGATTCGCTTGGCAACGACGGCGCCCCATCTCGCCGCGTCGCTCATGAATGCCGGCCCACGGCCATGGTGCATCATTTGACAGTCGGCACGATCACGGACTGCCGGTCGACGCCGAACACATTCTCATAGGCGAGGTGACCGTCCAACCGGATCGAGAACCGGAATGCCTGGTGAACGCATCGGAAGGGTATCGGGATCCGATATGAGCCCGAGGCATCGAGTTGTCGGCAAGTCTCCTCCTGAACGGTCGCGCCTTCGCCGTCATGGAAAGCCCACCGCATGTCGAAGCGCGGGTTCCCGTTCCGGCGATTGAAGACGACGATGAGGTCGTCCGTCGATGGATTCACGTGATCGATGAATGTCCACTCCTTGAAGAACCAAGCCTGCCCGTGGTCCACCTGCACGCGCTGGAGAATCGCGGCCGCCCGCTCGGGCACTGCGTCGTGCAGCTTGGTGCGCATCGTCTCGTATTCCGCCTGCGAGCGCACGCCGATTCTGCGCAGAGCCGGCGAAAGCGGAAGCTCTCCGGGAACGACGACCTCGGCCTGGCGATGGAATGTCAGATCGGACATTTCCATCTTTGGCACATATCGTTAGTGATAGATGAGATGGAAGGGAAGTCTCCGCAGCGCATCGGCTCCGGATGTCAGGACCGTGTGGCCGGCGCTCGCCAGGTTGCCGTGCGAAAAGCGCGTGCCGGTTTCGCCCAGGACGGTCGCGGCGTCGAACATGAGCGCGACCGGGAACGGCATGTGGGCGCCATGCCAGATCTCACCGGGTGTTCGGAATTGCTCGTTTCGATAGAACGTCGCCGTTTTCGGCCTGAAGTAGAGCCTGACCTGATCTTTGACCCATGGACGCGTGGAGCCGACGATCTCTGGGCTCGCATTCTCGATCATCGGCGCGCCGAGCCGGTCGATCTCGGCGCGGCTGTAGAGCTTTCCGAGTCGAAGCGCGGAGAGCGCGTTGTCGAACTGGGTGACGTGGAAGAGGAAGCGGGGTGTCTCCGGACGAAGGGATGTGGTGAATTCGCCACGCGACATGCGTTCCGCGAGTTCGGCGATGACGATCGCGATCTCACCATCGTCGGATCTACGCGGCATCGCTCTGCCCGAACATGCCGACCTGCCGCTCGGCCTTCGACCCTTCCGATCGGTCGGTCGCCGTCGAGGCGGGATCTGCCGAGCCGTCGAGTTCGCGTGCGCGCTCCATGGTCGGGAGCAGCAGCAACCCGCGGGTCCAGATCGAGGCGTCGCGTGAGATGTGCACTGGAAGCACGCCTGCGTCGTCGGCGAGCAGGGCCGCGATCGGTTCGGCCGCCGGCGAAAATGGACTGGAGGAGAGCGGCGCTATGCCATTCCGCGATTCGGACCGGACCCAGCCCGAGAGGGTGGCGCAGTCCATCTCGATTCTGACCTCCCCTCGCGTGAGGACGAGGATGGAATCGGATTCGGGTTCGACGACCTCGACATCCCAACCCGCCGCATCCCGCGCCTCGGCTGCGGCGGTCAGCAGCGTCTGCCAGACGGACTCCGCGATTCCTGGGACCTCCGGGCTGCCCAGCCGCATTTTCAACGTTCCCTCATCCCAGCCCGCGGGCAGATGATCGCCGCCGTCGTAGACATGGATCAGCACATCGATCGGGAGATCGGCCAGGTGTTTCTCCATCACCGGTTGAACCTCGCGCCGCCAATTGAGGCCGCCAATGCCGCAGCCGAGTTGTGGGAAGGCGACGCTGGTGATGCCCAGGTCCGCGTGGCAGTCCGCGAAGGTCCTCAACCCAGCCTCAATGTATGTCGGAAGCGACGGCTTGCGCCATGACCGTTTCGTCGGAAAATTGAGGAGCCATTTGGACGGCGTGCGATAGAGATGGAGACTGCCGATGTCGAACGATCCATCGCTGCACGCCGCTTTATAGGCATCGAACATGGAAGGGCAGGCGGTGCGAAACACCTTTGCGATGCCTTTCCCCATGATGCCTTCCGTGTTGACCGTGTTGACCAACGTCCGCGCGGGGGATGCGAAGAAGTTGCCCTGTACATAGGTGATCACGCCACGCCTCCACATCGAATCGGGCAGACATAGAACGCATGTTTCAATGGTAGGCGTCGAAGCCTCCCTGTCAAGAGTATGGCACGGTGTACGGACGCACTCCCGTTCAACGGACTGTCCCGAGCGGCGGAGTGACGCTCGGTTTTGCCCAACCACGGGGCAGGGCGTGGCGCGGAGCGTCACTGTGGACGCGAGGACACCCGCTGAAACCGTCGCAGCAGGCGTTTCGGCGGCGTCTGTCCAATGGGAGCGCCGACCGTTCTCCGAACGCCATCCAGTTCGACCGTTGCCCGTCATCGCGGCCCGGACGCGCCAGATCCAAGGGTATGCTTTCCGGACGCGTCCGTCAGATCGCAACCCGGGACGCCCGAAAGAGACTGCGCCTCGGCGAGGAAGTCCATGCACCCCTACCCCCGCACGATCGCGGCCTCCGGCGCGCACGAGATCGTGGTCAAAAAGTCGCGGTTCATCTGCACGGTGAACCAGGCCGCGACCGAGGAGGAGGCGCGCGCAGCGATCGACGAGGTCCGGCGCCGCCATTGGGACGCCAGCCACAACTGCTCGGCTTACCGGATCGGCCCCGGCGGCCAGCTCCAGCGCACGAGCGACGACGGCGAGCCCGCAGGCACGGCCGGGGCGCCGATGCTCGCGGTCCTCGCCCGCCGCGACCTGTCCGACGCCGTCGCCATCGTCACGCGCCACTTCGGGGGCATTCTGCTCGGCGCGGGTGGCCTGATCCGCGCTTACGGCTCCGCCGTATCCGCCGCCATCGAGGCGGTCGGCATCGTCGAGCGCCGCCCCGTCGCCCTGGTCGCCGTCGCGGCGGAGCACGGGGACGCCGGCCGCCTGGAGCACGCCCTGCGCACCGCGGAGTACGCGCTCGGCCCGGTCACCCACGCGGCCAACGTCAGCTTCGAGGTCCGCCTGGACGAGGGCGACCTGCCCGCCTTCGAGACCTGGCTGGCCGAGGCCACGAACGGCCGCAGCCGGGCCCGCATAGTCGGCCAAATCCATGTCGAAGTCGCAGTCGCCTCGTAGGCGCACGCATCCGCCTCCTCGGCCCCGATCCTGCGGGCGAGCCGGATGCAGGCACGCCTGTCCCCTTGGAACACGAACGACGAGATGCTTCATTTGTCGGCATGACAGGCGGGGACAGCCACCTCCGCCGTCATCCCGAGGCGCGAAGGATCTCGTCGTTCGCATGCGATGCCCGTGAGGCGTCGATGGTCGGGATCGCGGCGGATCCGCCGCTCACGGCTCCGCCCGGAACACCACCTCGCCGTCGACCACGGTCAGCAGCGTCGGGACGTCGTGCAGCCCGTCCGGCGGGCACTCGGCGATGTCGACCGCGAAGGCGGAGAGGTCGCCGCGGAAGCCCTCGCGGATTCTCCCGGAGAAGGCCTCCTCGCCGATCGTGCGCGCCGCCTCGGTCGTATAGCCGGCCAGGGTCTCCAGGCCGGTCAGCGCCTGCCGCGGCTCGATCCGGCCGAGCTCCGGGCATCCGGGCGTGCGCCGCAGCTGCGCCCAGGCGAAGCCGATCCGCGGGTCGTACGGGGCGACCATCCAGTCCGAGCCGAGCGCCAGGACCGCGCCCGCGTTCAGCAGGTCGCGGGTGCGGAACGCGAGTCTGCGGCGCTCCGGGCCGACCCGCAGGCCCCACTCGTCGGAGCCGTCGGCGGCGAAGTTGCTCATATGCAGCGGCTGCATCGAGGCGACCACGCCGAGCTCGGCGAACCGCGGCACGTCGCCGTCCTGCCCGAGTTCGATGTGCTCGACCCGGTGCAGGATCCCCGGCGCCGAGTCCACCTTCCGCGTCGCCTCGTAGGCGTCGAGCGCGGT
>JBPCRG010000015.1:0-3846 GCA_050997095.1 Thermomicrobiales bacterium
TCCGACCTTCCGTTCCCGCCCCTCTTCCCCCCGCTCCCCCCGTCTGGGGAGGTCTGCCTGGCACACCACCCGCGGCCGCTGGCCTGGGATCTGCTGACACTGCTCCGGGCGGTCGCGACGCCGACCGGAGCGGCGGTCGGCGACTTGGAGGATGCGCCGCCATCCTGGCTGCGGGCGCTGAATCCGAGTCTCTGGAACCGCGGGCCGGATCTGCCGCCCCCCGGGTACGTCGAGTTCCTGGGCGATCTCGCCCGGAGCGAGGATCTCTTGACCGGCGGCGATCCGGCGATCGGTCAGGCCCTGACCCTCGGCGGGTCGATGCGCGCCTGGAGGGACCGCACCTTCTGGGAGCAAAGCTCGCGGCTGCGCGCGGCGTGGTTCTCCGCCTCCTCATGGATCGAGGGGTCGAATCGGGAGGAGGTCGACGTCTGGGGCGCGGACTGGACCGGCTTGCGGATCAAGCTGCTGTCGCACCTGAGCGCGCTCCAGCCCGACGCCTGGTACGGGCTGGACGCGGTCGCCGCCTGGCTTGCGGCCCGCGACCCGGATCTGCTGGGCACGGCGTTCACCGTCGCGACCGCGCGCAGCACGGACGTGGCCAACGGCGAGGCGGCGACCCGCCGCGCGGCGGTCGCGGAGGTCGCGTCGGTTTCGCTGGAGACCGCGTTCACCTGGTTCGGTCTGGTCGAGATCGCGAACGCGCCGCGCCAGCCGCGCGCCCTTCGCCTGACCGCGACCGGCGCCGCCTTGGCGAAGGCGCAGCCGCTGCCGGACGATGCGCCGGCGCCGGGCGCGGCGGCGGAGCTCGCGGACGATGCGACGGTGCGGCTGCTCGCGCCGACGCCGTTGCGGGTCTGGTCGCTCTCCGCATTCGCCGAGGTGCGCGGGCTCGGCGCCGCCAGCGGCTACGAACTCACCCAGGAGTCGTTGGCGCGGGCGCTCGGGGCGGGGTTCGAGGTGCGCCAAATCGTCGCGTTCCTGACCCGGCAACTCGGCCTGGAGATGCCGACGGCGCTGGAGCGGCGGCTCGACGGCTGTGCCAAGGGCGTCCGCCGGGTCCGCGTGCAGCGCTCGCTGACGCTGACGCCGGACGAGCCCGGCCAGCGCGCGGAACTCGAGCAGACGTGCCGACTGGCGAAACTCTCGACGCGGATCGAGGGGGGCGACGTGCTTGTCGACATCGAGGACGACGACGAGGCCGCCGTCTGGGAGACCCTGCGCGCGGGAGGTTTCGCGCCGCGATGGGCGAGGGACGGACGGACGCCACCCCCTCCGACCGCGCCCGGCACGTAGCCGGAACCGGCGTTCGCGACCCGTCTCCGGCCGCCCCGGAACCCTGCTCAGCGCCGGCTTGAGCTGCGCTCGCTCTCGAGATCGGCGATGACGCCGGTCAGGAGCGTCAACGCATGCTCCATCGACTTGAGCTCGTCGGTGGAGAAGGCGCTCATCTTCGCGGAAACTTCCGCATTCAACCGCTGCTTCGCGGACTGCCTGGCCTCCCGGCCGCTGTCGGTCAGCTTGAGATACACCCGGCGCCGATCCCCCGTGCTGCCCACGCGCGCGACATAGCCGCGGCGCTCCAGCCGGTCGATCAGGCCGGTGACGACCGCGGGGGTCACCATCAGACTCTTCGCCACGTCGCCCAAGGTCGTCGTGTCATCCTCGATCATCTGCAGCGCCGACAACTGCCGGAGACTAAGATCCCCGCCCAAGCCTTCGTCGACGATCCTCGCCTGCGCCCAGCGGGTCAGGCGGGGGACCAAGTTCAAGGTCAGTTCGGCCGATTTGCCAGCTGTGTTCACCGTCTCAGCACGTGCCATGAGGGCCTCCGCATCGCCGTGTCACCGGCGAACCGCATGTCATGAGCGAATCCATCGACATCGCCCGACGAATCTGCCTGCCGATAATCGTACCTACCAGTGACGATCACCCGAAGTGTAGGTCTACACCATATCGCAAATAATAGCAACGAAAAGATGAAGGTTATTCGATGCGAAGCGACAATGCCGTCAAATTTGGATGCACTGAAGCCATTGTAACGGCGACCCCCCCCATCGGACAGGATCCGCGCACCCGTGCACATCTCCGCCAACGTCTCGCCCGCGACCGCCGCCATCCCGTCGGGTCTGGCGGCACGACCCTTCTCCCACCGCAGCGGGCTTGACGGGGACGTCAGGCCCGGGACTGCCGGCCGTCGGCGGCGGCGTCCGCCTCGATCCGGGTCAAAAATCCGTCGAGCACCCCGACGTAGCGATCCGGCTCCTCCACGTGCGGCATGTGCGAACTCTCCTTGAAGAGCTCCCATTCGTTGCCGGGGATGCCGAAGTGCACCACCTGCGCCTGCATCGGCGTCAATTCGTCGTATAGACCGGAGGTCAGGAGCGTCGGCAGCGCGATCTCGCCGAGACGGTCGCGGATGTCCCAATCGCGCAGGGTCCCGATCACGTGGAACTCCGAGAGGCCGTTCATCGTCTCGTAGACCTGCTTGCCGAGGTTGGCGAACGAGCGCACGACATAGTCGGGGTTGGGAACCACCCTGCAGACGTGGCGGTCGTAGAAGACCTGCATCGCCGCGTGGTACTCGGGATCGTCGGTGGTGCCCGCCGCCTCGTGCGTCAGCAGCGTCCGCTGCGTCTCCGGCGGCAGCTCCGCCCGCACCCGGTTGGCCTCCTCGACCCACAGCCGCATGCTGGCCGGGGCGCTGGCGATGGTCAGGCTGACTACCCCCGCGGGCCGGGTCAGCGCGTATTCCATCCCCAGCATTCCGCCCCACGACTGCCCGAACAGGTGGGTCCGCTCCAATCCGAGCGCGGACCGGACCGTGTTCAGCTCGTCGATGAAGAGTTCGACGGTCCACATCGCCGGGTCGTCGGGCCGGTCGGAGCGCCCGCAGCCGAGCTGGTCGTAGAAGATCACGGGCCTGCCCGTCTCGGCGAACGCCTCCAGACTCTCCAGATAGTCGTGGCACGCCCCCGGCCCGCCGTGCAGCGTGAGCAGGGGGAACATCCTGGCCCGCACCTTCGCGAGGTCGCCGACGACGCGGTACCACGTCCTGTGGCCCCGAAACGGGATGTAGCCTTCACGGACCGGTTGCGTCGCGCCCATCGATTTCCCGCCTTCCACCGTTTTGCTTTCCAACGTCGAGCAAGTGTACCCAAGCGGCGGCTTGCGCGTCCGGCGCTCTGTCGCCATGGCAACGCACGCCGTGCCGAGGTCTGGGCATGCGCCGATGCACGAGCGGCCTGTCCGTGCGCGCCGCCAGCGCGTACCATCTGAAGGCGTTCGCCGCGTCCCGTCGAAGGCGGGGCGACGAACCGGTCGGGGGAGAGTGGCACGGTGACGCAGGGTGGGGATCAGCGGGCGCGGGCGGGCGGGAGATCCTATCTCTCCTGGGCGCTTTTCGCCATCTCGGCGCTGCTCTTCGTCGTGGTCGCGTACCTGTACTTCAAACCGGGCGGCGATACTGCCAAGCCGATCCCCACCCCTCCCGCCGTCGTCGGCAAGAACGAGATGATCAACGTCAAGCAGGCCTTGGAGCGGCAGGGACTGAAGGTCGCGTTCGCCGCCGGGGGCGCACGCTCCGACTCCCTCTCCGAAGCGGGGCAGCTGCTTCAGGTCGACGGCGCGCCGCTCTACGTCTTCGTCTATCCCGGCGTCACGGACCGCGCCAACGACACCGCCGGGATCGATCTCGCCGCGCTGATGCTGCTCGACATCCGCGGCACGCCGGTCGCGGCCGGACCGCTGGACGTCTCGATGGGCAGCAACGTGGTCGCGATCCTCGCGGGCGGCGACGCCGCGCTCGCCGCCAAGGTCCATCGCGCGGTCGAGGGGCTCCTGTAGGTG